>NZ_JAHWLU010000072.1:0-25512 GCF_022134725.1 Buttiauxella sp. S19-1 | reverse complement strand
CTTCACAATCTCTCCTTAATTCTTTCTTTATTCATATTTTTGGTATATTTGACACGAATTGATAAAGTATTGGTCTTGTCAGAAATGTGATCTAGATCTACTCTTATTTTGTGGCAGGTTAATAGCTTGCTGATCCATTAAATAAGAGAAAAATGAATATGAAAAATATCAAATATGCCGCTGTAGTTGTAACTCTTTCCATGCTTTCATTTGGTGCCTCTGCTGCGCAATCTTCTGCAACCACAGGCACACAAACAGCACCATCACCTGTCTGGAATGTTGCCGATGTTGAAGCGGGCTCCAATATTCAACCGGGCGAGCTGTCTACGGGACAGTCAATGGATGACGCTTTTAATGTCCATACACTGGTTGCCGGGGACTGGTCATAGTCACGTGCATTGTTTAATTATCTTTCTGCGCAGGTTTGATAACCTATCATTCGTGCTAAAAGTTACATAAATAAAAAACCGAGCATAATGCCCGGTTTTTTATTTATACCCCCGCAAACTAATTCCCTCGTCATTACTGGTCTGTTAAAAAACCAAGTGTCATCATCGCTTGAGATATATCTATGAAACTAGTTTGCAAAATTAGGATTGGTAGTTTCTTTGTTTATTTTTAAACTTTAAACCATTCTGTAATATTTCTATAACCTCATGCCGATAATAATCTCTGCGTTTTTGACAAGGTGTCTCTTGATTAATTATCGCGTATTAGAAAGGGGTTTAGGAGCAAACATGAAAAATTTTACATTCGCAGGAGTGACATTAAGTTTACTGCTGACATCAACGTCTATGCATGCAGCAGAAGTTTATAATAAGGATGGAAATAAATTAGACATTTATGGAAGAGTAAAGCCAGAAATCTATCTGAGCGACAATAATAGTGTTGATGGTGATCAGTCTTATATTCGATTTGGTATTAAAGGTCAGACTGAAATTAATAGTCAACTCACTGGTTTTGGTCAGTGGGAGTATCAGGTTGCAGCCAACAAAGTCGAAGGTGATAGCAATACGGCAAAAACGCGGTTGGCATTCGCAGGTCTAAAAGCTGGTGATTTTGGGTCATTTGATTACGGTCGAAACTATGGTGTGCTTTATAATATTGGATCATATACCGATGTCATGCCTGAATTTACGACTGAATCTTATGCTAAAACTGATAATTTCATGACTACCCGTACTAATAGTGTGGCAACGTATCGTAATACTACTTTCTTCGGTTTAGTTGATGGCTTAAAACTGACCGTTCAGTTTCAAGGGAAAAACGAGAATGACGGTCGGTCTACCAGTAAGCAAAACGGTGAAGGTGTAGGGACATCGTTGACTTATGACATTAGCGATACCGGGATGAGTATGGGGATGGGCTATAGCAACTCTAACCGTACTCTGGCACAGAGAGACCTGACTTATGGTCAGGGTGATAATGCGGAAGCATGGAATGCGGGAGTGAAATATGATGCCAATAACATTTATCTGGCAGCAATTTATGCTGAGACGAGCAATATGACACCGATTTCTGGTACCGCAACAATTAATGGTGAGAACCAAAGTATTAGTGGGTTTGCGAATAGGAATCAGGCATTTGAACTTGTTGCACAATATCTGTTCGATTTTGGCTTCCGGCCTTCAATAGGCTACGTTTACTCGAAGGGTAAGGATATTGAGGGCGTAGGTGACGTGGAGTTAGTAAAATATGTCGATGTCTCTGCTACCTATTTTTTTACTAAAAACATGTCTGCTTTTATTGATTACAAAATTAACCTGTTAAGCGACGATAATGCTTTGCAACTTAACAACGATAATGTTGCTGCTGTAGGTGTTGTTTATCAGTTCTAAATAGTTCCAGTTCTTATTCTCTACCCGCCTGAATAACTGAAAATTAAATATTTGCGTCATGGCGAAAGCCATGGCGCTATTGATTAACACATTTGATTAATACATGGATCTTAATAAAAATATTTAGTACAGACGTATTGTTCATTTTTCTTCCTTTTTTTCAGCATGTTATCCACAACTTCTTAAGTTCTGCCTTTATCCTCACCTCAATGACGTGTACTATTGCCTCGTCTAATCAGCAGGTTGAAGTGGGTACATTTTAGATTCATGTACACAGTTTGCGAGGTGAAGCATTCAACCACTCCTAACTTACTGATTTATTTAAACTATATAAAGTTGCATGTGATCTTGCGTATGGGTCACCACTGCGAATAAGGACTTATAATGCCTGTTATTACTCTTCCTGATGGCAGCCAACGCCATTACGACCACGCTGTTAGCCCATTGGATGTCGCTCTGGACATCGGTCCTGGCCTTGCGAAAGCCTGTATTGCAGGCCGTGTAGATGGCGAACTGGTTGATGCGTCTGATGTTATTGAGCACGATGCTAAACTCGCAATTATCACCGTTAAAGATGAAGCTGGCCTGGAGATTCTCCGCCACTCGTGCGCCCACTTATTGGGCCATGCCATCAAACAACTGTGGCCGCACACTAAAATGGCGATTGGCCCGGTTATTGATAACGGTTTTTACTACGACGTTGACATTGACCACACGCTGACGCAGGAAGATCTTGAGCTGCTCGAAAAGCGTATGCACGAGTTGGCTGAGAAAGATTACGACGTCATCAAGAAAAAAGTGAGCTGGCATGAAGCCCGCGAAACCTTCGTGAACCGTGGTGAAAGCTACAAAGTCGCGATTCTTGATGAAAACATTAGCCAGGATGATAAGCCTGGTTTGTATCATCATGAAGAATACGTTGATATGTGCCGCGGTCCGCACGTACCGAACATGCGTTTCTGCCATCATTTTAAGTTGCAGAAAACTTCCGGTGCTTACTGGCGTGGCGATAGCAGCAACAAAATGTTGCAACGTATTTATGGCACAGCCTGGGCTGATAAGAAGCAATTGAATGCTTACTTGCAACGCCTGGAAGAGGCGTCCAAGCGTGACCACCGTAAGATCGGTAAGCAACTCGACCTGTATCATATGCAGGAAGAGGCACCTGGTATGGTGTTCTGGCACAACGACGGCTGGACTATCTTCCGTGAACTGGAAGTGTTTGTACGCTCCAAGCTCAAAGAGTACCAGTATCAGGAAGTGAAAGGCCCGTTCATGATGGACCGTGTGCTTTGGGAAAAAACCGGCCACTGGGACAACTACAAAGATGCGATGTTTACCACTTCTTCAGAAAACCGTGAATATTGCATCAAACCAATGAACTGCCCAGGCCATGTGCAGATCTTTAACCAGGGCCTGAAATCCTACCGTGACTTACCATTGCGTATGGCTGAGTTTGGTAGCTGCCACCGTAATGAGCCGTCAGGTGCGTTACATGGCTTGATGCGCGTTCGTGGCTTTACTCAGGATGATGCTCACGTATTCTGTACTGAAGAACAAGTGCGTGACGAAGTGAATAGCTGCATCCGCATGGTCTACGACATGTACAGCACCTTCGGTTTTGAAAAAATCGTTGTGAAGCTGTCAACTCGCCCTGAAAAACGCATCGGTACCGACGAAATGTGGGATCGTGCAGAGGCGGATTTGGCCGTAGCATTGCAAGAAAATAATATTCCGTTTGATTATCAACCGGGAGAGGGTGCATTCTATGGCCCTAAAATTGAATTTACCCTGTATGACTGCCTGGATCGTGCATGGCAGTGCGGGACAGTACAGTTAGACTTCTCTTTGCCATCGCGTTTGAATGCGTCTTATATTGGTGAAAGTAATGAACGCCTGGTGCCGGTAATGATTCACCGTGCAATTCTCGGGTCAATGGAACGTTTTATTGGTATCCTGACCGAAGAATTTGCGGGTTTCTTCCCAACCTGGCTTGCGCCAGTACAAGCAGTGGTGATGAATATCACTGATGGACAGTCTGAATACGTTAACGAATTGACCCGTAAACTGCAAAATGCAGGCATTCGTGTAAAAGCAGACTTGAGAAATGAGAAGATTGGCTTTAAAATCCGTGAACACACGTTGCGTCGTGTCCCTTACATGTTAGTTTGTGGCGATAAAGAGGTCGAAGCAGGCAAAGTAGCCGTTCGTACCCGTCGTGGCAAAGACTTGGGTAGCATGGACGTCAACGAATTGATTGAAAAACTGCAGAATGAAATTCGCAGTCGCAATCTTAATCAACTAGAGGAATAGAGTTATTAAAGGCGGAAAAAGAGTTCAACCGGCGCGTCCTAATCGCATAAACAGAGAAATTCGTGCCACTGAGGTTCGTCTGACAGGTATTGAAGGCGAGCAGCTAGGTATTGTCAGTCTGAATGAAGCTTTAGAAAAAGCCGAGGAAGCTGGGGTTGATTTAGTTGAAATCAGTCCTAATGCCGAACCGCCTGTTTGTCGAATTATGGATTACGGCAAATTCCTCTACGAAAAAAGCAAATCTTCTAAGGAACAGAAGAAAAAGCAAAAAGTTATTCAGGTCAAGGAAATCAAATTCCGACCTGGTACCGATGATGGCGACTATCAGGTAAAACTCCGCAGCCTGGTTCGCTTTCTGGAAGAGGGTGATAAAGCTAAAATCACACTGCGTTTCCGCGGTCGTGAAATGGCTCACCAACAGATTGGTATGGAAGTGCTTAACCGCGTCCGTGACGATCTGAGTGAACTGGCAGTCGTCGAATCCTTCCCATCGAAGATCGAAGGCCGTCAGATGATCATGGTGCTCGCTCCGAAGAAGAAACAGTAAGGCCATCAAGTAACAGTTCTCGCGAGGTTTCGGCCTCGTGAGATTTGTTCGCCTTCTGGTTCGTTTTATTAACAATGCGAAGTGGAAAGTTATTAAATGCCAAAGATTAAAACTGTACGCGGCGCCGCTAAGCGCTTCAAAAAGACCGCCGGTGGTGGTTTTAAGCGTAAGCACGCTAACCTGCGTCATATTCTGACTAAAAAGTCTACTAAGCGTAAACGTCACCTGCGTCCGAAAGGTATGGTCTCCAAAGGGGATCTGGGCCTGGTCATCGCTTGCCTGCCGTACGCATAAGTAGCACTTTTTTAATTAATTCAGAATATAGAACAGGAGAGCTAATATGGCTCGCGTAAAACGTGGTGTTATCGCACGTGCTCGTCACAAAAAAATCCTTAAACAAGCCAAAGGCTACTACGGTGCGCGTTCACGCGTTTACCGCGTTGCTTTCCAGGCTGTTATCAAAGCTGGCCAATATGCTTACCGTGACCGTCGTCAACGTAAGCGTCAATTCCGTCAGCTGTGGATTGCACGTATCAACGCTGCAGCTCGTCAGAACGGGATCTCTTACAGCAAATTCATCAATGGCTTGAAAAAAGCTTCTGTTGAAATCGACCGTAAGATCCTGGCTGACATCGCCGTATTCGACAAAGTGGCATTTACTGCACTGGTTGAGAAAGCGAAAGCAGCTCTGGCGTAAGCCAGTTATTAGAGGGAGCTTGTCTCCCTCTTTTAATTTCTAATGTTTAACACTGAGCAATAAGGTAACTGCAAGCATGAACGCTGCTATTTTCCGTTTCTTTTTTTACTTTAGCACCTGAATCAGGGGGCTTTGCGCGTAAGAAAAGAAACGAAAAATAGCGCCGAAAGCCTCCACTATGGAGGCTTTTTTTTGCATTCCGCTTTTTGTATACGGATCAACTACCCCGGCAATTATGCCGGCATAAGAGGAATACCATGCCACATCTCGCAGAGCTGGTTGCCAACGCAACGGCCGCCATAAACGAGGCCCCGGATGTTGCCGCGTTAGACAACGTACGCGTCGAATATTTAGGGAAGAAGGGCCATCTGACCCTCCAGATGACCACCCTGCGTGAATTGCCACCGGAAGAGCGCCCAGCTGCAGGTGCGGTGATCAACGAAGCTAAAGAGAAAGTGCAGGAAGCACTGAACGCTCGCAAGAATGCACTGGAAAGTGCCGCTCTGAATGCTCGTTTGGCAGAAGAAACCATTGATGTCTCTCTGCCTGGACGTCGTGTTGAAAACGGCGGTTTGCACCCGGTTACGCGCACCATTGACCGTATCGAAAGCTTCTTCGGTGAACTGGGCTTCACCGTGGCGACAGGCCCTGAAATCGAAGATGACTACCACAACTTCGATGCTCTGAACATTCCAGGGCACCACCCAGCTCGTGCGGACCACGATACTTTCTGGTTCGATGCAACCCGTCTACTGCGTACTCAGACTTCTGGCGTACAGATTCGTACCATGAAGGATAAGCAGCCGCCGATTCGTATTATCGCGCCTGGCCGTGTGTATCGTAACGACTACGACCAGACGCACACGCCAATGTTCCATCAGATGGAAGGTTTGATTGTTGATACCAACATCAGCTTCACCAACCTGAAAGGCACATTGCACGATTTCCTGAACAACTTCTTCGAAGCTGATTTGCAGATTCGTTTCCGTCCGTCCTATTTCCCATTCACTGAGCCTTCCGCAGAAGTGGACGTGATGGGCAAAAACGGCAAATGGCTGGAAGTTTTAGGCTGTGGCATGGTGCACCCAAATGTCCTGCGTAATGTCGGTATTGACCCAGAAGTCTACTCAGGCTTCGCATTTGGTATGGGCATGGAGCGTCTGACCATGCTGCGTTACGGCGTTACCGATTTGCGTGCATTCTTCGAAAATGATTTACGTTTCCTCAAACAGTTCAAATAAGGGCGGGATATCCAATGAAATTCAGTGAACTCTGGTTACGCGAATGGGTAAATCCAGCCAACAGCAGTGAAGAGCTTTCCAGCCAAATCACGATGGCTGGTCTTGAAGTTGATGGTGTTGATGCCGTTGCGGGTGCATTTAATGGCGTAGTTGTGGGTGAAGTGGTTGAGTGCGGCCAACACCCCAATGCTGACAAACTGCGTGTAACAAAAGTGAATGTCGGTGGCGAACGCCTGTTAGACATCGTTTGTGGCGCACCAAATTGCCGTCAGGGCCTGAGAGTTGCCGTTGCAACTGTTGGCGCTGTCCTGCCTGGCGATTTCAAAATTAAAGCGGCCAAACTGCGTGGCGAACCATCAGAAGGCATGCTGTGCTCATTCTCTGAGCTGGGTATTTCCGACGATCACGACGGCATTATTGAGCTGCCGCAAGATGCACCGATTGGCACCGATATCCGCGAATACCTGAAGCTTGATGACAACACTATCGAAATTAGCGTGACGCCAAACCGTGCCGATTGTCTCGGTATCATCGGTGTCGCTCGTGATGTCGCTGTCGTTAACAAGCTGCCATTGCATGAGCCAGAAATGGTTGCGGTTGCTGCGACAATCACCGACACGCTGCCAATTCGTGTTGATGCGCCAGAAGCGTGCCCGCGTTACCTGGGCCGCGTGGTTAAAGGCATCAACGTTAAAGCGCCAACCCCACTGTGGATGAAAGAGAAACTGCGTCGTTGCGGTATTCGTTCTATCGACGCGGTCGTTGACGTGACGAACTACGTATTGCTTGAACTTGGCCAACCGATGCACGCGTTCGATATGGACCGCATTGACGGTGGCATCGTGGTGCGTATGGCAGAAGAAGGTGAAACCCTGACGCTGCTTGATGGCAATGAAGCGAAGTTGAAAGCTGATACCCTGGTTATCGCCGACCACACTAAAGCGCTGGCAATGGGCGGTATCTTTGGTGGCGAACATTCTGGTGTGAATGATGAAACCCAGAATGTGCTGCTGGAGTGCGCATTCTTCAGCCCACTGTCTATCACTGGGCGTGCGCGCCGTCATGGTCTGCATACTGATGCATCCCATCGTTATGAGCGTGGCGTGGATTCTGCGTTGCAGTACAAAGCAATGGAACGAGCAACTCGTCTGTTGACTGACATCTGCGGCGGTGAAGCCGGTCCGGTTATTGACGTTACCAGCGAAGCACATTTGCCAAAAGCTGCCACAATTACTCTGCGTCGTAGCAAGCTGGATCGTTTGATCGGCCATCATATTGAAGATGCGCAGGTTAGCGATATTTTGCGTCGTCTGGGTTGTGAAGTCACTGAAGGCGACAACCAGTGGACCGCCGTGGCACCAAGCTGGCGCTTTGATATGCAGATTGAAGAAGATCTGGTCGAAGAAGTGGCGCGCGTTTATGGCTATAACAGCATTCCTGATGAGCCTGTACAAGCGGGTCTTATCATGGGCAGCCATTGCGAAGCAGACCTTTCTCTTAAGCGTGTGAAAACCATGCTGGTTGATAAAGGCTACCAGGAAGTGATCACCTATAGCTTTGTTGACCCTAAAGTTCAGCAACTGCTGCACCCTGGTGAAGAACACCTGATTCTGCCAAGCCCAATTTCCATTGAAATGTCAGCTATGCGTTTGTCCTTGCTGACCGGGCTGCTCAATACTGTGGTTTACAACCAAAACCGTCAGCAGAGCCGCGTACGCATCTTTGAATCAGGTTTACGCTTTGTTCCTGATACACAGGCAGACCTGGGTATCCGTCAGGATCTTATGCTGGCTGGTGCCATCTGCGGTAATCGCTACGAAGAGCATTGGGATCTGGCGCGTAACACCGTCGACTTCTATGATTTGAAGGGCGATCTGGAAGCGGTACTGGATCTGACTGGTCAGCTTTCTGACATTGAATTTAGAGTCGCCAGCAACCCAGCTTTGCATCCAGGTCAAAGTGCCGCAATTTATTTACGTGGCGAATACGTTGGTTTCATTGGTGTTGTGCATCCTGAGCTTGAGCGTAAGCTTTCTCTCAATGGCCGTACACTGGTGTTCGAAGTGCTGTGGAACAAGCTTGCAGACCGCGCTGTGCCTGAGTCGAAAGAGATTTCTCGATTCCCGGCGAACCGTCGTGACATCGCGGTTGTTGTCGCTGAAAACGTTCCCGCAGCAGATATTTTGGTCGAATGTAAGAAAGTTGGCGCAAATCAGGTAGTTGGCGTAAACTTATTTGATGTGTACCGTGGTAAGGGTGTAGCCGAAGGTTATAAGAGCCTTGCCATAAGCCTTATCCTCCAGGATACGGGCCGTACACTCGAAGAAGAGGAGATTGCCGCTACCGTTGCAAAATGTGTAGAGGCATTAAAAGAGCGATTCCAGGCATCATTGAGGGATTGAACGTATGGCGCTTACAAAAGCTGAAATGTCAGAATATCTGTTTGATAAGCTAGGGCTTAGCAAACGTGATGCTAAAGAGTTGGTAGAGCTGTTTTTCGAAGAGATCCGTCGCGCTCTGGAGAACGGTGAGCAGGTTAAACTATCAGGCTTTGGTAATTTTGACTTACGCGATAAAAACCAACGTCCCGGGCGTAACCCGAAGACTGGTGAAGATATTCCTATTACGGCACGCCGTGTAGTGACCTTCCGACCTGGTCAGAAGTTGAAGAGTAGGGTTGAAAACGCGTCGCCAAAAGACGAGTAACCTGAATAAACCAAAAAGGCCGCTTATGCGGCCTTTTTCTTTGCTGTGTAAACAATACCTATCAAGCAGCCAGTTTGGCTACCTGTTCCGCCATCTCATCAAGTAACTGGAAACGGCGACGATATTCCGCGCGTTTCTTACTCGCGATGTTCTCAAGTGTTTTACGTTCTAATTGCTGAGGTAATTGCCAGCGCCAGCTATTCTGTTTCACCCCTTCAATAGATTGCCAGAACTCATCATAGCTGGCGTGGAAATGCCGGCCCTTGCTCAAGCGGTAACGCAGCGCGCGGAAAACATGGCCATTATCGCTGACGCCATAAATCCCCGAAATATTCGTCTGGGCGGCAAATTGCCAAATAAACTCCATTATCACGCGTTTAGGGAACAGACCGTGGCAGGCGCGAGTCGCTTGTTTAATCACGTCGTGAGAAATTTGCTTTCTTGGCCCTTGTAAGCCGCCAATCACCAGATGCCATTGGTCGTTTTCACGCATAACGCTAAAAGTCAGGCTGGCGATCACATTTTCATTGCCATCGCGCAACCAAATGGTGCTTTCACCTTCACGCTCGGCGCTTTTTGCGCAGCAGGCGGAAAGGGTAAACTGGCTGTCTTCTTTACCGCAGAACGTGACCAGTTGGGTTTCGGACACTGAGGTTAATGCCGCGGCGAGTTGTCGCGAAGGTAATCCGTCCACGAATTGATAATGGTTGATCACCGCATCCGCTCGCTGATTTGCGTTTAAACCGCGAACTAAATACTGGCGATGAGGCTTGCTGGGCAGGGTGACTTGCGCTTTCAACATTTGTTCAAAATCAGAACGCTGCCCAAGCTTTTCAAGCATGCGACATGTTGGTGTGTAGAACAGCGCTGTGCGCAGCATAAATTTGAAGCGGTAACTACGCTTATGCCAAATCGTGCTCGGGAGCAATTTTCCTGCAATGAGGTCTGAAATGATATTTCTGCGTGGTTTGTGCAGATAGGTATTTAGCAGTGTGTTGTCCGACACGGTAATTATCTCCTGATAGATTTGTACTTATTTTAAGCCCTGTTATCTGGAATGGTTATTACCCGCCGGTTTATATTTTTACTTTCTTTTAGAGAATATTTAGGTTTCCTGTGTTTTTTGTAATTACATGAATTTATTGTTGTTTTTAGTATTCTAGCGATATTATTTCTTCCAGATAAATTTCTGGTGTTTATTATTTAGTGGCGGTTGTAAATTATATTTTTTCTACGATCTGCTATTTGTTTAATTCCTGTATAACATTGAGTGAGTAGCCTCACGGATATCTCACCCCAAAGAAAAAGCTTTCCTTTAAAGCTTGTCGTGTTACGGATACTCCCCGTAAAATCAGACGCATGAATGATTTTAAATCGGACGCCCCCTCCAGATGCAGATTTTTGTCGAACGACAACAACGTCACGAACGCCTCTGGCTGCTCGCCTTATTTTCCACCATGCTGGGAATGGCTGTATTGAGTCTGTGCGCCGGAGAGCAGTGGTTTTCCCCGCAACACTGGATGCGTGAAGATGCACAGCTGTTTATCTGGCAGATTCGCATGCCGCGCACCTTAGCTGTTCTGCTGGTCGGGGCGGCACTTGCGGTATCTGGCACCATCATGCAGGCGCTGTTTGAAAATCCATTGGCTGAGCCTGGGCTGCTTGGCGTTTCTAATGGCGCAGGGGTGGCGCTAGTGGCTGCGGTGTTGCTTGGGCAAGGGATGCTACCGAGCTGGGCGTTAGGGATCTGCGCAATATTCGGCGCGCTGGTTATCACGTTTATCTTGCTGCGCTTTGCAAAGCGTCACCTTTCAAACAGCCGCCTGCTGCTTGCTGGCGTGGCGTTGGGGATTATCTGTAGCGCTTTAATGACCTGGGCTATCTATTTCAGTACCAGCCTCGATTTGCGTCAGTTAATGTACTGGATGATGGGTGGCTTTGGTGGCGTGGACTGGCGGCAATGGTGGTTGATGATAACTCTGCCACCCGTGATGCTGTGGTTATGTCGCAACTACGCACCGTTGAATTTAATGGCTCTTGGCGAAATATCGGCTCGCCAGTTGGGCTTACCCGTCTGGCTTTGGCGAAATATTCTGGTGATTACCACCGGATGGCTGGTGGGGGTGAGTGTCGCGCTGGCAGGAGCTATTGGCTTTATCGGCCTCGTTATCCCTCATATGTTACGGCTCAAAGGGTTAACCGACCATCGGATTTTGCTACCCGCGAGCGCATTAGCCGGTGCCACTGTATTACTCGGTGCTGACATTATTGCGCGTCTGGCACTGGCTTCAGCCGAATTACCTATAGGCGTCGTGACGGCAACGTTAGGCGCACCTGTATTTATCTGGCTATTATTAAAGGCTGGGAAATAACAATCTAAGAGGTCGTGATGCAAGACATTCTAAACACTGAAGTAACCACCATTGACGGTGAAGCGACAACGCTCGAAAACTGGAAAGGGAAAGTGCTACTGCTGGTGAACGTTGCCTCTAAGTGCGGCCTGACAGTGCAATATGAACAATTAGAAAACCTGCAAAAAGAGCTTGGGCACGAAGGTTTCTCGGTACTGGGTTTCCCATGCAACCAGTTCCTGGGGCAAGAACCGGGTAGCGAAGAAGAGATCAAAACCTTCTGTAGCATGACCTACGGCGTCACATTTCCCATGTTTAGCAAGCTGGACGTTAATGGTGAAAACCGTCATCCACTGTACAAAAAACTGGTTGCCGCCGCACCGGCTGCCGTTGCACCTGAAGGCAGCGGTTTTCTTGAGCGCATGAGCAGCAAAGGCCGCGCACCGGCCCATGTTGGCGATATTCTCTGGAACTTCGAAAAATTCCTGATTGGCCGCGATGGTCAGGTGATTCAACGTTTTTCACCGGATATGACGCCTGATGACGCCACTATTGTTGATGCTATTAAGTCGGCGCTGGCGAAGTAATGGTGTTGTTGCAGCTTAATGATGTCGCGGTGGCGGAGCGGCTTGGGCCCATTTCCGCCGCTGTTCAAACGGGCGAACTGGTCCATCTTGTTGGGCCAAATGGCGCGGGCAAAAGCACGTTGCTGATGCGTGCCGCAGGGCTTAGCTCGGGTGCCGGGCAAATTATGTTTGCCGGGAGCAATCTCAGCGACTGGCAGCCAACGCAACTGGCTCATCAGCGTGCTTATCTTTCTCAGCAACAAATGCCGCCATTTTCGATGCCCGTTTGGCATTATCTGCAACTGCACCAGTCAGTCAGCCCCTCCGATTCGGTCATGCTCAAGCTGGTCGAAGATTTGGGGCTGGCGGACAAACTCACACGCAGTGTGAACCAGCTTTCGGGTGGGGAATGGCAACGTGTTCGCTTAGCCGCTGTGGTGTTGCAGATTCATCCAGAAATCAACCCGCAGGGGCGTCTGCTGCTACTGGACGAGCCGATGAACAGTCTGGATGTCGCGCAGCAAACCGCATTGGATAGAATTCTGATAGCACTTTGCGAAGCCGGTATCGGCGTGGTGATGAGCAGCCATGACTTAAATCACAGTTTGCGACATGCGCACACCGTCTGGTTATTACGCTCGGGTAAAATGATTGCACAAGGCAATCGGGATGAAGTGCTCTCGCCGCAACATTTAGCAACAGCTTATAACATGCACTTCCGTCGATTGCAGATAGAAGGGCATAGTATGCTAATAGCCCCATTGTAGGTGATGGTAAAAACTTGCACCAAATCATGGGAAAGCGCTAAATTACTGGAAATTTTAAAACGGGTGAGGATTAGCCTGAATGCGTTTATGGATAATTGTTGTGGCATGTCTGGTACTCGCAGGGTGTAGCAGCCATGCGCCTCCACCAAATTCTCGTTTGTCCGATTCAATAACGGTTATTGCCAGGCTCAATGATCAACTCAACGGCTGGCGTGGCACTCCCTATAGCTATGGCGGAATGAGCCGCCGTGGTGTCGACTGCTCCGGCTTTGTCTCGGTGACCTTCCGTGACCGCTTCGAGCTACAGCTGCCGCGTGAAACCCGCCAGCAAGCGAAAATCGGCACGCAAATTGATAAAGACGAATTACTGCCAGGCGATCTGGTTTTCTTTAAAACAGGCGCTGGTGAAAGTGGTCTGCACGTGGGGATTTACGACACGGACAACCAATTCATTCATGCCTCAACCAGCCGTGGTGTGATGCGTTCTTCGCTGGATAACGTTTACTGGCGTAAAAAGTTTTGGCAGGCCCGCCGCATCTAGCGCAATTTTCCCAGTCTTAGGGCCAGTCACTGGCCCTAAACGTGACACTCTTCAGCAATTCCGTGGTTAACCCAGGTACAACCCATAATTTCAGGTAATATTTGGCAGCATCACGCCCCCTCGAAAGGATAGTTTATGGTTACTCTGGAAGATGTTGCCGCCAGTGCAGGTGTGTCCCGGGCGACCGTTTCACGCGTGGTGAATGGCGACAACAAAGTCAAAGCGCAGACAAGAGTTAAAGTCGAAGCGGCGATTGTTGAATTAGGTTATACGCCGAATCCGGCGGCTCGCGCCTTAGCCTCAAGCCAAAGTAATACCTTAGGGCTTGTCACCACTTCCTATCGTGGCGGCTTTTTTGGTGCGCTGATGGACACCGTACAGAGTGAAACTGAGTTGCATGGCAAGCAGCTGTTGGTGACGCAAGGGCGCGACACCGCAGAGAAGGAGCTAAACGCTATCCAACGCCTGTTTAATCTGCGTTGCGATGGCCTGGTCCTGCACGTGCGCGCCATCAGCGATGAAACGCTTTATCAATTGGCTGAGCGGGATCACAAATTCATTGTTTTAGACCGTGACGTTCCGGGGCTTGAAGAGCGATGTGTGGTGTTTGATCACCGTGCGGCGAGTGCGCTTGCGACTCAAGTGTTTATTGATGCCGGGCACACCTCGATTGCCTGCCTGCATGGTCCGAGCGGGCGTACATCCAGCCTGCTGCGCAAGCAGGGGTTCATGGATGCCATGTCTAAAGCAAAACTGAAACCTGCTGCGGTATTGGGAGGGGAGTACGACATGCCCTCAGGCTACCAACTTACCTCACAACTGCTTGAAAATATTCAGCCTACGGCACTCTATTGTTGCAATGAAGAACTGGCGATAGGCGCGATGCTTGCCATCACCGAACATGGTCTGAGAATTCCCCAGGATATCTCACTTATTTGTTATGACAGCGGTGAACGAGCGCCGTTTGTTCGCCCGGCATTAACCAGTGTTCATTTTCCAATAACCGAAATGGCGAGCTATGCTATCCGGAAATTATTGGATAAGCATTGTGAGAATCAATCGTTTTCTCCGGAGATAATCCACCGAGGTTCCATTCTCCAAATTCGCTAAAACTGGCGATATTGAGATATCCAGGATAATATCATTATCTTCAAAGAAGATTATGATAAAACATTCAGGGATGAACTTGTCTTTAATTACAATAAAATCAATCCAGTTAACGCTGGATGCTCATCGTGTCACGATGCCATCCACCCCATTACCTAAACGGTTGGCATCATGATTCTGAATCTCGATACACAATATCGTTCGGACTTTTATTTTCAGCCGGTTTACTTACCAGACGGTGAGGTGTTAGGCGTTGAACTAATAGTGAATTTTGTTGGGGTTGATGCTCCGGTACGTATTCCAACAGAATTAGTTGCGCCGGTTATTAAATCGGAACAGCAATTAATATTATTCAACGAGCAAATAGAATTACTTGAAAATTATCAAACGTTCTTTAAGACTCAAAGTATCACTGTCTGGGTGAATATAAACGCGGTAATCGTTGATGCAATTTTGGCCGATGCCGGGTTGATTGCACGTCTGGCACAGCTTTCGTTCCTTGAGTTTGCCATCAATGAGAACTTTCCCGATCTAAATCGCGGTAATGAAAATGTCCGTTTAAAGTCAATTTCTAAGCATTATCCATTAGCGTTGGATAATTTTGGTGCAGGAATTGCGACCAGTAAACCGATCTTTGATGGGCTATTTAAATGTGTATTTATGGATAAAACATTTATTCATAAACAAATTAAACAACGCTCTTTCGAGCCATTTATGTTAGCCATGCTCGCGCAGCTTTCTCCGTTTTGTCAGACTCTGATAATTACCGGAGTTGATGACGAAGCTGCTCGCCAGAAAGTGCTTTCTCTCGCCGCTTTTGCCATGCAAGGAAATCTCTGGCCGGGAATTGCACCTGCAAAGCTGGAAGAGTGGTTTCACCTGAATTCGCCATCTTTGAACTAATACCCCTGCCAACGTGCCGTGTTTAAATCGTCACACAAGCACTACACTATCGGCAGGAGGTTCCATGACCAATAACCCTGAATTTAACAATAGCTGGCACGACGAACTGCCCGGCTTTTACACGGCGCTAAAACCTACGCCGCTGCATAATGCCCGACTATTTTATTATAACCGTCCGCTTGCCAACGATCTGGGGCTTGATGCCTCACTGTTTGACGAATCTCATTCTGGTATCTGGAGCGGCGAAACGCTGCTGCCGGGTATGCAGCCACTCGCGCAGGTTTATAGCGGGCATCAGTTTGGTGTCTGGGCCGGACAACTGGGTGATGGGCGTGGCATTTTGCTGGGTGAGCAGCAACTGGCTGATGGGCGTAAATTTGACTGGCACCTGAAAGGGGCCGGTTTGACACCTTATTCGCGCATGGGCGATGGCCGCGCAGTATTGCGTTCCACCATCCGCGAATTTCTCGCCAGTGAAGCGATGCACGGGCTGAATATTCCCACCACCCGCGCGCTGAGTATTGTGACCAGCGACACGCCGGTGCAACGTGAAACCACCGAACAAGGTGCGATGCTGGTCCGTGTGGCGCAAAGCCATGCACGTTTTGGTCACTTCGAGCACTTTTACTACCGCCGTGAGCCACAGAAAGTCCAGCAACTGGCGGATTACGTGATTGCCCATCACTGGCCACAGCTTGTCGATGAAGCGGATAAATATCAGCTTTGGTTCCGTGATGTGGTCGAGCGTACCGCACAGATGATTGCGCACTGGCAAACCGTCGGTTTCGCACATGGCGTGATGAATACTGACAATATGTCGATTTTGGGTCTGACGATGGATTACGGCCCGTACGGTTTTCTCGACGATTATCAGCCTGACTTTATCTGCAACCATTCCGATCATCAGGGGCGTTACGCATTTGATAATCAGCCTGCCGTGGGGTTGTGGAACCTGCAACGACTGGCGCAAACCCTGTCACCGTTTATTTCAGTTGAATGGCTGAATGAAATTCTCGACCACTATCAGTTCGCCTTGATGAAAGCGTTTGGTGAGCTAATGCGCGGCAAACTGGGGCTATTGACGGAACAAACGGCGGATAACGAAATCCTCACCGAGTTGTTCGGCCTGATGGCAAAAGAGGGCAGTGATTACACACGGACCTTCAGGATGTTAAGCCTGACCGAGCAACACTCAGCCAGCTCGCCATTGCGCGATGAGTTTATCGACCGTGCGGGTTTTGATAGCTGGTTTACCCGTTACCGGGCGCGTCTGCAAACCGAGCAGATAAGCGACGAACAGCGCCAACAGGCGATGAAAGCCGCCAATCCGTCCGTAGTGTTACGCAACTGGCTGGCTCAGCGCGCCATTGACGCGGCAGAGCAGGGAGATGTGAGTGTTCTGGCGCAACTGCATGAAACGTTGCAACAACCGTTTGCCGATCATTCGGGCGATGTCACACAGCGCCCACCGGACTGGGGCAAACGGTTAGAGGTGAGTTGTTCGAGTTAGTGAGTTTTAGTTGATCACTGCTTCAACCAAACCTGTGGCACCGGGTGTTCGGGATGACTGAACACCCGCAAATCTGCCTGATACCAATGCTGTAGCGTCGATTCATCCAGCACTTCCTGCGGCGTGCCATTTGCCACCAGCCTCCCTTCATGCAACAACACAATTCGGTCGGCCCATAGCGCGGCCAGATTCAAATCATGCAGCACCACACAAACCGACAGCGTGCCCATCAGCGATAAACGGCGTAACAAACGCAAAATATGTTGCTGATGATACAAATCCAGCGCGGACGTGGGTTCATCCAAAAACAGCCAGCCTTGAGGTTGCCCGTTATGCCACAACTGCGCCAGTGCGCGGGCGAGTTGCACGCGCTGTTGTTCACCACCGGAAAGCTGGCAGAAATCGCGTCCGGCGAGCGCATCGCAACCCGTCAGTGCCATCACTTCCTGCACCACGCTTTTGGTGTCTTTTTCAGGCCAGGGCGCACGTCCCATGGCAATCACGTCTTCTACCGCCCAGCTAAATGCCATCCCGCTACGCTGGCGCATCACCGCACGTTTACGGGATAACGCCTCACCTGACCATTCCGTTATTGCGCGTCCGGCAAGGCTAATTTCACCGTTTTCAGGGGGTTGAAAACCGGTGAGCACCCGTAACAGCGTGGACTTTCCTGCACCGTTTGGGCCGATTAACGCCACCACTTCACCTGCCGTCAACGTCAGATTAATGTCATCGAGCAATTTTCTTGCGCCCAGGCGCAAGGTGACGTTGTGCGCCTGCAAAAGATCAGCCATCACTTTCCCTCTTTTGGCGGAATATCAACGCTAAAAACCACGGGCCACCCAGCAGGCTGGTCAGCAAACCCACCGGCATTTCCGCAGGCGCGACCAGCGTGCGTGCCAGCGTGTCAGCAACCAGCAGTAACATCGCACCAGCAAGCACCGAACCGGGGATCAACCAGCGATGATCGGCACCGAGCCACATCCGTACCAGATGCGGAACCACCAGGCCGACAAAACCTATCACGCCGCTGACCGCCACTGCCGCGGCGACCAATAGCGCGCTCAAAATCAGTAACTGACGTTGGGTTTTTTTGACATCCACACCCAGGTAATGCGCTTCTTCATCGCCAAGCTGCAACAGGTTGAGTCGTTTGGACAGAAACGAAATCACAATTGCCGCCGGAATAATCAACGAGGCGGTTGCCAGTAACGTGGACCACTGCGCTTGCCCCAGGCTACCCATTCCCCACAGCGAGAGTTGGCGCAATTGAGCATCGTTACTGATCCACGATAAAACGCCGACCGCTGCACCGCACAGGGCATTAATGGCGATGCCCACCAACAGCAGGCGAGACAGGCTATTGTTGCCCTGACGGCTGAGGAAGAAAATCATCAGCGTGACGGCAAGGCTGCCGAGAAACGCCGCCATCATCGGTACATATAATGCCAACACCACGGGAAGCGCCAACGGTAAAACCACCGAAAATCCGACCGCCAGTGCCGCGCCACTGCTGATGCCGAGTAAACCCGGATCGGCAAGTGGATTGCGAAACAGCCCCTGCATCACGCAGCCTGAAAGTGCCAGTGCGCCGCCAACCAGCGTGGCAAGCAACACGCGCGGCAGGCGAATATTTAGCCAGATATGGCGCAGCGCTTCATCCTGCGCTTGCCATAACACCGCAATGGAAAGGCGCATGGCACCTAAATTAGCAGCAACCAAAGACAGCGCCAGTAACGCCAAAACCATGGCGAACAGCGCGCGTTGGGGCAGGGGCCGGCGTATCAAGGTAGTTGCTCCGCTTTAGTCCGTAACGCAAGAATCGCATCTGGCGTTTGCAGGCCGAAACCGAGCAGCGCCATATCATCGACGATCAACAACTGGCGAGTTTTGCCTGCGGGTGTTTGTGCGAGGCCGGGCAATTTCCAGACATTATCTTCCCCACCCAGCGTTTTCACGCCATCGGCGGTGATCAGAACCAACTGTGGCTGGCTGGCAATCACACCTTCCTGGGACATCGGCTGATAACGTTTGAAACCCTGCATCGCATTTTGCAAACCGGCGGCATGAATGGCGGCATCTGCCGCAGTTTCTTGCCCAGCGGCCATCGCAGTCATCCCGCCGTGGCTCATGATAAACAGCACTTTTACCGGCAGTGGTTTTTCAGGAATCGACGCCAGTTTGCTGTGCACTTGTTGGCGTAAAGCCGCACCCTGCGTCGTTTTCCCCATCGCCTGAGCGACCGCATCAATTTTCTCATCGATGCCTGCCAGCGAGTTATTCGCTGGAATGGTCACCACTTTGACTTTGCTACTGGCGACTTGCTCCAGTGCCAGCGATGGTTTGGCCTGCGCGCTTGCCAGCACCAGCGTTGGGCGCATGGCCAGAATGCCTTCGGCATTGAGCTGGCGCATGTACCCCACGTCCGGCAGTTTGGTCGCGGCTGCCGGATGCAGACTGGTGCTGTCACGAGCGACCAGTTGGCCACCCGTTCCCAGAGCAAAGGCGATTTCCGTCACATCGCCGCCAATTGTCACTACTCGTTGATTGGCGGCGGCCATTGCCGATAACACAATCGCTGGCAAGGCAAACAGGGCAATTAACCTGCGTTTCATGCAGCCAGCCCTTTGCTTACCAGCGCTTCTAATTGGCTGCGCCATTGTTGCTGCTCTGGCTCACCTTCGGTGCGTTGGCCGTACAGTTGGGCGATTTGCGTGCCGTCGGCGGCAAATAACTCCAGGCTGGTCACGAAACCATCACCACTTGGTTTACGGGTTACCCAGCTTTCCGCAATGGTGTCGCCCAGTAAATGCAACGTGAATTGTGGATTGAAGATGTTAATCCAGTTATCCATCGGCACCACTTTTTCCACCACACCGGTGAAAATCTGCACCGCGCCACGGTTGCCAACAAACACCATGATTTCGTTTTGGTCTTGTTTGGCTTGTGCCAGTAGTTGCGCCAGAGCGTTGTTATCAACCTGGCAGGCCAGATCCTCCGCAACCAGACGGAACGCCTGTTGACGTGTCAGCTGGTGGCGTTTGAGCAAACTAAAGAACTGATGCACATCGTTCATGCTGCGCCATTCGGCTTCCACCTGGCGGCCATCTACCGTCGGCGTCATCACCACTTCTTCTGGCGCCTGCAACTCAAGCGCTGGGTTATCGGCATAGATAAACTTCGCCAGCACATCGCCCCAGGCGCTGAAATCCGTATTGTCGGTGGTGTAAACCTTCAGTAGAGCATCGCCCTGACGGTCAAAGAACTGCACGCTTTGGCGTTCGCCACGGGCGGTTTCTTCACGAACGTGGAAGGCAAACGCCCATTGATTCAGGAACAGGCGCAAATCCAGCGCGCGTGGGTTCAGAACCAGGCCCGCGTGGCCGTGCAGTTGCTGGTTTTCAAAACGCCCGATGTGCTCATGTACTGCATATTCGTTGCGGCAAATGGATTTGATTTCACCGACGTTTTCCAGCGAAGTGAGAATATCGCGGATCTCGCCTTTTAAGCGCCAGGCATCATGCCCGACGCGGGCATGAGTCAGTTCGGCTTCACTGATATTCATCAGTTTTGCGATGTCACGGGCATATTTTTTCGGGTGCTGTTGTTTGAGCTGTAACCAGTTTTCATAATGCTGAGTCATATCGTTTCCTTACCATTGATAACTAACAAAGATTTTGCCGTTACGGCCATCTTGAGGGATCCCCTGCGGCGACCAGTATTCCTTGTCAAAGGCGTTACCCAGCACCAGGGAAGTCGTCAGCCCGCGCAACTGCTGTTGGCCTTTATAGCTGATGTAGAAATCGTTGACGCCGTAACCTGGCTGTTCGCTGTATTCACTGCTGACATGCGTTGAACGCGCGGCAAAGGTGCCAATCCAGCCAACTGAGAAGCCACTTTCGGCTACCGGAACGTCGAGAATGCTGGTTACGGTGTCCGGGTTCAGGCTGGAAATCCACTCGCCAGTATCTTCGTCTTTGCCCTGGGTACGGTTATAGGCGAGATCGAGGTTGAACCAGCTGTTGGTGTATTTCGCGGTCATATCCCAACCCCAGATTTTGGCGTTAGGGACGTTATAGGACATGGTGGTCGCTTTGGCGAAATCGACAGTCGTTGAGATGTAGTCTTCGGCTCGGGTGCCGAAGTAGCTCGCTTTGAACTCCAGCCCGTCGTCAGCCAGCATCAAATCGTCGAAGCGCAAGCCAAAACCAACTTCCTGGGTGGCGTTGGTTTCCGGGCGCAGATTGGGGTTCGGTACCCAATAGTTGGTGTAACGCGAGCCAATCGAGAAATGTTTGGCATCGTTATACATTTCGCCCATGGTTGGAGCGCGGAATGCCTGAGCGTAAGAGCCAAATAGCATCAACCAGTCGGTTGGCGTGATGGAAAGTGCCGCGCGTGACGACCATTTATCAGCATTGACATCGTCGTAGCCATCGCTGCTGCCGCTGTAATTGTCATAACGCGTACCTGCTAAAATGGACACTGGCAGGTCGCGCAGCGTAATTTCATCCTGCAACCAGCCTGAACCGAAATCGATATTGGCTTGCGGGAAGCCGGTGGTATTACCGCCTGGCTCCTGATCCTGGCGGTAATATTCACCGCCGTAAGTCAGCAAATGTGCGGCGAAACTGTCGGTAAACAGGCGGCTGCGGTTTTCCAGTTTTGCGCCGCTGGTGGTTTGCTTGCGGAATTCAGCCCCGTCGGTTTGGCCCTGGGCATTGATGCGCGCTTCAGACCAGTAAGCGGTGGCATCGGCATTCAGCCAGTCACTTTGCTCTGGCCCAATGTGATATTTCAACTGCGCATCACGCTGTATTGTTGAGCGATCCACCATCGGGTTGCTCGGATCAGCCGTGGTGACCTGTGGGTTTTTCGGTTCCTGAGCGGCGTTATTGTAGTAACGCAATGAACCGGCCAGAGACTGCGCAGGGTCGATGAACCAGGTGCCTTTGGTCAGGAAGTTATTAATGCTTTCGTCGTTCGGCGCAGTTTCGCCATTGCTTTGGTTGATGTCACCACGGTCGCGGCTTGACCAGGAAACCAGGCCATCAAAGTTATCGGTGCGACCGAAAGCGCTGGCGCCCATTCCGACGCTATGATCGCCGGTTCCACCGGTGCCAAACACACGGTAACCGCTGTTTTGGCCTTCATACAGCAAATCGCTGGCATTCACTGTTTGGTAAGAAATGACGCCGCCCAGTGCGCCGCTGCCATATAACAGAGCCGCAGGGCCACGTACCACTTCGATTCGTTTGATTAACGCAGGATCAAGGAATGTGCTGTTGAGGTGCCCGGTGTCAGTCCCCTGGCGAACTCCGTCAACCAGCATTAATACGCCACGGCGGTCATAACCACGCATGCTTACATCCTGGCCGTTTGTGCGCCCGGAACCGGAAACGGTGATCCCTGGAACTTTACGTAACATATCGGCGGCGGAAGAAGAGGTTTGGCCTTCAGGGGTATCGGCATCAATGATGGTGACCATCATTGGCGCTTCAAAAGTGCTGCGTTCATTACCGGTAGCCACCACCGTCATTTGGTCATCTTTCGCGAAAGTGGGCAGGGCAGTAAATACCGCAACAGTCAGTAATGACAGACGGAAGCCGACTGTGTGTAAAGCAGGCATGCGTAAATCTCCATAAGAAAATTTAAAATCGCTGGCTGCCTTGGGAACACCTGGGTGGCTTGCGTAATTTATGTTTTATAAACCCTAAATAATTCGAGTTGTAGGAAGGCGGCAAGGGAGCTTATCCCCAGGAGCTTACATAAGTAAGTGACTGGGGGAAGTGAGTGCAGCCAACGCGCCTACAGCTTGAAATATGACGGGTTTTATTTGGTCAGGATTAACTTTCCTGCCTGGGTCTGACGTAATTGGTATTGCTGGCCTTCGTGAACAATCACCACGCGTCCGTCAGGGCCGAGTAACAACTTGCTGTCTATCTGGCGGGGAACGGCCGCAGATTGCGGATTCGTAGCAGTGAAGTTTTTTTCCATGTATCACTCGATATACAAATGACAATCAATCCAACAATGATAATCATTATCAATAAACTATGTTTCGCCATCAAGTGTTATTTGTAGGAAATTTGTGAATAGATCAATTTTGAGCGAACGAGAGAGTTTAAAGAAATGTCGGGGGTCGCTAACGCTAGCCCGACCTACAGAAAGGCAGTTGTTGGGTGGATAAGCACAAGCGCCATCCACCAAAATATCAGAAGCGGCTATCTGTCGCGTCAGCCAGCATATCGAGCAGCGTTTTGGTGTCTTCCCAATTCAGGCAAGGGTCGGTAATCGACTGACCATAAACCAATGGTTGCCCGGCAACGATTTTTTGCGTGCCTTCCTGAATGAAACTTTCAGCCATCACACCAGCAATAGCGCGTGAACCGTTACGAATCTGGTTGCAAACGTCTTCACAGACTTCCAGCTGGCGGCGATGCTGTTTTTGGCAGTTGCCGTGGCTGAAGTCGATAACCAATTGTTCTGGTAAATCAAATTCGTGCAGGCTATCGCATGCCGCAGAAATATCCGCTGCGTGGTAGTTTGGCTGTTTGCCACCGCGCATGATGATATGGCCGTACGGGTTGCCACTGGTTTGATAAATAGTCATCTGGCCGTGTTTATCCGGCGACAGGAACATATGGCTGGCGCGGGCGGCACGAATCGCATCAACCGCAATACGCGTATTACCGTCGGTGCCATTTTTGAAACCAACCGGGCAAGAAAGGGCAGACGCCATTTCACGGTGGATCTGGCTCTCCGTGGTACGCGCACCAATCGCCCCCCAGCTAATCAAATCGGCAATATACTGGCCGATCACCATATCGAGGAATTCAGTTGCCGTTGGTACACCTAACTCGTTCACCTGCAACAGCAAACGGCGCGCCTGCTCAATGCCATGGTTCACGCGATAGCTGCCGTTCAAATCGGGATCGGAAATTAAGCCTTTCCAGCCCACTACGGTGCGCGGTTTTTCGAAATAAGTCCGCATCACGATTTCAAGGCGATGCTGATGTTGTTCACGCGCGGCTTGTAAACGGCGGGCGTAATCCATTGCCGCATCCAGGTCATGGATTGAGCAAGGGCCAACTATCACCAGCAGGCGATTATCTTCGCCATTAAGGATTTTTTCGATACGACGACGGGAGGCTGTTACGTTTTGTGCGACTTGTGGGGACACAGCCAAACGCTGTGCCAGTTCCGCAGGTGTAACCAGACTGTCGATGCGCGCAGTGCGCAATTCATCTGTTTTATTCATTGGGTGTCTCAGAAATTTTGTCTTCAGCTCGGCAAAAGTACCGGGAAGTGATGGCAGTCACGATAAACCAATTTATGTTGAATTCAACCGTCAACTGAATCGTGACCACCAGATTGCGTAAAGCCTATCATACAAAATCGCACCCTTGCACTAGTTTGTTAGTACATGCGGCGATTCAACCCCATGATGTCGAGGATTTTGGTTGCCATCTCTTCAACTGAGTAATTAGTACTGTTGAGATAGCGGATTTGGTTCTTGCGAAACAGGGCTTCCACTTCTGCCACTTCAAGGCGGCATTGACGCATTGACGCATAGCGGCTGTTTTCACGGCGCTCCTCACGAATAGCCGCGAGGCGTTCGGGATTGATAGTCAGGCCAAACAATTTGTGTTGCAGTGGTTTCAGTACTGCAGGCAATTGGATGTTATCCATATCGTCGGCGATGAACGGATAATTTGCTGCCCGAATGCCAAACTGCATGGCGAGGTATAAACTGGTCGGCGTTTTCCCGCAGCGTGATACGCCCAGCAAGATAACCTGTGCCTGATCGAGATTGCGCATCGAAATGCCATCATCGTGGGCAAGTGTGTAATCAATGGCCGCAATACGCGCATCATATTTGATTAAATTACCCGGATTCAGACCGTGTGTCCGATGGGCAATAGGCGTCGGTTCAAGTTTCAATTCTTGCTGTAACGGGGCGACCAGCGCCTGCACGATATCCTGACAAAAACCCTCACTTTGCAAAATAATGTCACGAATTTCCGGTAAAACGATGGAATAAAATACCAGCGGACGCACGCCAGATTGCTGGTAAATCGCATTGATTTGTTCTCTCACGGCGTTCGCGCGGCTGACGTTTTCGACAAACGGCAGCGTGATACTGTTAATGGCGACCGGAAACTGTGACATCACCGCATGCCCAAGCACTTCGGCGGTGATAGCTGTACCATCGGAGATATAAAAAACTTGCCTGTCTACTGTGCTATCCATTTTTCAATCCTGTCAGTGGTAACTCTGATAAGTGACGACTTCTGGCTGAAGCATAAATTAAAACTTCCCCTCATGGATCAATCTCAATTCATTTTTAAAACTGAAACGTGGTTTTTATTTTTAATGAAATGAGTGGTTCATTTTTATTATCAGCTTAAACCATTATTAATAT
>NZ_JAHWLU010000071.1:0-25729 GCF_022134725.1 Buttiauxella sp. S19-1 | reverse complement strand
ATTGGTTAACTCTGGATTTCCCGGCCACCAGCAGCGAGCCGGTCACACCGCCGCAGTTGTTGCTGGACTCATTGGGGATCAGTGAATATCAGGAAGTCCGCCTGGGGCGTACTTACACCGTAGTGCTCAGTACGCAACAACAGGTTGAAGCAATAAAACCTGACTTCCAGCTGATGCAGGGGCTGAATCAAAAGGTTTGTATCACCGCACCGGCCAATGACGAAGGCTATGATTTTGTCAGCCGTTTCTTCTCGCCCGCGTCGTCAATCACCGAAGATCCCGTCACCGGATCGACGCATACCATGCTGATACCTTATTGGGCTCAAAAGCTTGGTAAAACACAGATGTTGGCTCGCCAGGTTTCCCAACGCGGTGGTGATTTACGCTGCCAGTTAGTCGGTGACAGGGTGCATATCGCCGGGCAAGCCGCCACCTATCTAGTCGGAAAAGTGCTGTTGCGCGGCTAAGGTGTTTGTTCCAGTAACCCGATAAACGCGTCGAGTTGTCGGGTTTTCGCACCCCGTCGCCAGATTAGCCAGGTATTCAGGAACCGCCACTCTTCCGGCAATGCCGATGTTGAGACCTGATGGCTGCCGGGCATGCTTTCCAGCATGCTGCGCGGCATCAATGCAATGCCTGCCCCCGCTATGACACACGCCAGCATGCCGTGGTACGACTCCATTTCGTGAATTTTACCGGGTGCTGATTGCTGGCTGTGAAACCAGCTTTCGAAATGTCGTCGATACGAGCAGTTGGCGCGAAACGCATAAATACTGGCTTCGCTGACTTGCCGGGCATTGGTAATCATTACGTGGCCCGCAGGGGCGACAATCACCATTTCTTCTTCATAGACCGAAATTCCTTCAAGCGACGGATGCATGACCGGGCCATCGACAAAGGCCGCCGACAAGCGCCCGTCCAGCACACCATCAATTTGATCACCTGACGGGCCTGTGGCGAGCGAAAGCTGAATTTTGGGGAAGCGTTGGTTAAACAACGCTAAAATACCGGGAATTCGCACCGCCGCCGTACTTTCCAGCGAACCGAGCATCAAAAAACCGTGTGGTTCATCACCTGAAACCGCCATCCGTGCTTCATCAACCAACGCCAGAATCCGTTTACTGTAGCTGAGAAAACTGTGTCCGGCGGGCGCAAGGCGCAAGCGTTGGTTTTCGCGGATAAACAAGTCCACACCGAGATCGGCTTCAAGTTGTTTAATACGCGTAGTGAGATTAGACGGTACGCGATGTACCTTCGCCGCCGCGGCGCTGATACTGCCGGTTTCTGCTACCGCATTAAACATTTCAAGTTGCGTAAGATCCATAAAGCTTTCTCGATTCGTGAATGACTCACTCATTATTATTCATTTTTCATGATTGTCACGGGCGATTAAGGTGAGGGCATCAACTGAACTCTGGGGGCATTATGAACACACACGCTATTTCCATTAATCCGGCTAACGGTGAGCAACTGTCAGCCACACCTTTTGAGTCGGCTCAACAGTTAGATAACGCGCTGGCGGGGAATCATGCGGCGTTTAACCTCTGGCGGCAGGTGTCGCTGGCGGGTCGTGCAGAGAAATTACAGGCTCTTGGTACGGCACTTCGCAACAATGCGGAAGCTTTAGCGCAAATGATCACCGCTGAAATGGGCAAGCCCATTGTTCAGGCGCGTGGCGAAGTGGCTAAATCGGCAAATTTATGTGACTGGTATGCCGAACACGGCCCGGCGATGCTGGCGACCGAAAGTACACCAGTGGAAAACCAACAGGCGGTGATTGAATACCGTCCTCTGGGTGCGATTTTGGCTGTGATGCCGTGGAACTTCCCATTCTGGCAAGTGTTGCGCGGTGCGGTGCCGATTCTTTTGGCAGGGAACAGTTATGTACTGAAACATGCACCAAATGTGATGGGAAGTGCGCGACTGATCAAACAGTTGTTCAGCGAAGCGGGCTTCCCTGAAGGGGTGTTTGAAGTGATCAATGTGACACCTGAAGGTGTGAGCCGGGCGATTAACGACGCGCGGATTGCAGCGGTTACCGTCACTGGTAGTGGGCGAGCGGGGGCTGCGATTGGCGCGCAAGCCGGTGCTGCGTTGAAAAAATGTGTACTGGAGTTAGGAGGTTCCGATCCCTTTATCGTGCTGAATGACGCAGATCTTAATGAAGCCGTTAAAGCGGCTGTCGCCGGGCGTTATCAGAATACTGGACAAGTTTGTGCAGCGGCCAAACGCTTCATTATTGAGGCAGGAATTGTTGACGTATTCACGAAGCAGTTCGTTGCGGCAGTACAAGCTTTAAAAATGGGCGATCCCACTGACGAAACCACCTACATTGGGCCGATGGCGCGTTATGATTTGCGTGATGAGCTGCATCACCAGGTTACAGTGTCACTTAAACAGGGGGCGAACTTACTACTTGGCGGTGAGAAAGTGGCGGGTAAGGGCAATTTCTATGCGCCAACCGTTCTGGGGAATGTCACGCCAGAGATGGTGGCATTTCGTGAAGAATTGTTTGGCCCAGTCGCCACGATTACCGTCGCCCGTGATGCCGAACATGCGCTGGAACTGGCTAATGACAGTGACTTTGGGCTTTCAGCCACCGTATTTACCACCAATAGCCAACTCGCAGAAGAATTTGCCGCACGCCTTGAATGTGGCGGTGTGTTTATTAATGGCTACAGCGCCAGCGACCCACGCGTGGCATTTGGCGGCGTGAAGAAAAGTGGTTTTGGCCGCGAGCTTTCCCATTTTGGTCTGCATGAGTTTTGTAATGTGCAAACTGTATGGAAAGACCGGCGTTAGTTTCGGGTTTTCACCTGCCTGCAACGAACGCAGTCTGATATACTGGCGGGCGTAAAATACCCGCCATTCAGGAGTTTGCAGTGCCAGGTTTGTTAGATAATCAATTACTCGAAGATATTCTGGCGCAGGTTCGGCCACTCATTGGTCAGGGTAAAGTCGCTGATTATATTCCCGCACTGGCTGAAGTTCCGGGCAATAAACTGGGGATTTCCGTTTGTACCGTCGACGGTGAAGTCTTCAGCGCCGGAGATGCCGCAGAACGTTTCTCGATTCAATCCATTTCAAAAGTGCTCAGCCTGGCGCTGGCGATGGCGCGTTATGATGAGCACGAAATCTGGCAGCGCGTGGGTAAAGAGCCTTCGGGGCAGCCTTTCAATTCATTACTCCAGTTAGAACTTGAACAGGGAAAACCCCGTAACCCGTTTATTAATGCCGGGGCATTGGTAGTGTGCGATATGCTGCAAACACGCCTGAGTGCGCCGAAACAGCGCATGCTGGAAGTGGTGCGCGCAATAGCCCAACAACCCGATCTGGCCTATGACAGCCGCGTTGCGAAATCTGAATTCGAGCATTCGGCGCGTAATGCTGCCATCGCCTGGCTGATGAAATCATTTGGTAATTTCGATAACGATGTGATTACCGTCCTGCAGAATTATTTCCACTATTGCGCACTAAAAATGAGCTGCAATGAACTGGCGAAAACTTTCTTATTTCTGGCAAATCAAGGGTGTGCATTACACCTTGATGAGCCAATTATTAGTGCACAACAAGCCCGACAAATAAATGCGTTAATGGTGACCAGTGGAATGTACGATGGTGCGGGTGAGTTTGCCTATCGAGTGGGTATGCCTGGTAAATCCGGTGTTGGCGGCGGCATTATTGCCATCGTTCCGCATGAGATGTCTATTGCGGTCTGGTGCCCGGAACTGGATACCTCGGGTAACTCGTTAGCCGGAACGGCCGCGCTGGAAATCCTCGCACAGCGGATTGGCCGATCAATCTTTTAAACTTAAGCTAAAATTTATTTTTGCACTCATTCAGGTGTATTAACTCTCTAAGCAGTGCATACATAAATATGAATCAAAAAAGCATATCTATTCAAAAACAGATTACGTTATTTTCACCTAAAAAACGCCTGGCGAATGCCGTTAATATATTTGTCATTACCACGCTGTTCTATTTTTTCGGCGCGTCACTTCGCCTGATTGATGAACTGTCGCTGTTCTGGCCGCTCAACGCGGTGCTGGCGGCGGTGTTTGTCCGCCACCCGTTCCTGAACCGGCCTGTTTATTATGTTGTCAGCTATAGTGCGATGGTGGTTTACGACGTCGTCACCACCCACTGGGGATGGCAATCGGCGATAATAAACCTCTCTAACATGGTATTTATTATTATCGTCGCCCGCTTATTACTGCGATATTCCAGAACCCAGGATGAAAACAATTGGGCGCTTAATGCGTTTAATCTTTTTTATACCTGTTTGATTGGTGCCGTTCTCAGCTCTTTATTAGGCTCCATTGGCTCAACTGGCCCATCATCTGATTATCGTCACTTTATTTCGCTGTTCGCTGACTGGTTTAGCGAACAGTTTTCGACGGGTGTGTTAATGATGCCGTTTTTGCTAATGACCAAATGGCCGCAGTGGAAGGCGTTGCCCGCTTTGCAGTTGTCGAAACTCTACCCATTGCTTGGCGTTGTCATTTCAATTCTTGCTTCGGTGGTGATTGGCGGTGCCGGTAGCCTGGCGTTCCCGTTACCCGCGCTTATCTGGTGTGCCATTCGTTATCCATTGCCGGTGACGGCGTTGCTGACGCTATTAACCGGTGGGGCAGAGATTATTCTGCTGGCAAATTCGATTGTTGCGCTTTCCCCCGATACCCCGTTGGTAGTGAGTGAGATGTTCTCTGCCCGCCTGGGGATCGCCACGATGGCGATTTGCCCGCTAATTGTTTCCGTCAGCGTAGATGCAATCAATCGGCTGATTAAGCAAACCTCGCTGCGTGCGGATTATGACTACCTTACTGGCGTTTATTCCCGTTCAGGTCTGTATGAAGCGTTGAAAAACACCGCACCACTGAACCATCAACCTGAGCAAAAATTCTGCGTGATGTTGCTGGATATCGACTATTTCAAACGTATTAATGATAACCACGGCCATGAATGTGGCGATGTGGTGTTGGCTGCTTTCGCCCGGCGTCTATCCGAAATCGTCGGTGAAACAGGGCTGGTCGCTCGTCTTGGCGGTGAGGAGTTTGTGGTGGCCTGTAGCACAGATACCGAACAAAAAGGGTATGCCATCGCGGAGCAAATCCGTAAGGATATTGAACGCACCGCGTTTCGTTACCAGCAACAAACGCTGTTTATCACCGTCAGTATTGGCCTTGCAACAACGACTCCAGGACAACAAACGCTTCTCGATGCGTTTAACTCGCAGCTCGCGCAAGCGGATAAGTACCTGTATTTGTCCAAGCGCAACGGGCGCAACCAGACCAGCAGAGCGTCGTTGAGCGAGTGCGTTATTAATAGTTAGTGTGATGAGGTCGACATTTTATTAGTTGTCGTACCAAAAATAATTGGTATAACAACTCTTGTTTGATCAAAACGGGGTTTCACTTTGTTGGGTTCTGATAATTTGTTTGGGATATTTCTAGTCGTTCATCCTGTACACACCAAGGAACAACATAGTGAAAACTCTAAATCGTCATGATTTCCCTGGCGCTCAATATCCTGAACGTATTATCCAGTTTGGTGAGGGCAACTTCCTGCGCGCTTTCATTGACTGGCAAGTCGATTTACTCAATGAACATACGGACTTAAATGCGGGCGTGGTGATTGTACGTCCGATCGACAGTGCATTCCCACCGTCGCTATCAACCCAGGATGGGCTTTACACCACGGTTATCCGTGGCCTGAACGAGCAGGGCGAAGCGGTAAGTGACGCACGTCTGATTCGCTCAGTAAACAGAGAAATCAACGTCTATCAAGAGTACGACGCGTTCCTTAAGCTGGCACATAACCCAGAGATGCGTTTTGTGTTCTCCAACACCACCGAAGCGGGTATCAGCTACCACGCGGGCGATAAATTTGCAGATGCGCCAGCGGTAAGCTATCCGGCTAAACTGACCCGTTTGCTGTTTGAGCGTTTCAGCCATTTCAACGGTGCGGTCGATAAAGGCTGGGTGATCATTCCTTGCGAACTGATCGACTATAACGGCGATGCACTGCAAGAGTTGGTGCTGCGTTACGCGCAAGAATGGGCACTGCCAGCAGCATTCATTCAATGGCTGAATGACGCCAACACCTTCTGTTCAACACTGGTTGACCGTATCGTGACCGGTTACCCGCGCGACGAAGCCGCCGAGATTGAAAATTCACTCGGTTATAAAGATAGTTTCCTCGCGGCGGCAGAACACTTCTACCTGTTCGTGATTCAGGGGCCGGCATCTTTGGCTCAGGAACTGCGCCTGGATAAATTCCCGCTGAACGTGCTGATTGTTGATGACATTAAGCCTTATAAAGAACGCAAGGTAGCGATCCTCAACGGTGCTCACACCGCACTGGTTCCGGTTGCGTATCTGGCAGGCTTGAATACCGTTGGCGAAGCCATGAACGATGCCGAAGTGTGTGGTTTTGTGGAAAAAACCATTGCGGAAGAGATTATTCCTGTCCTGGATTTGCCGCGTGACGAATTACAGTCATTCGCCCAGGCGGTCACCAGCCGTTTCCAGAACCCGTATATTCAGCACCAGTTGTTATCCATCGCGCTGAATGGCATGACTAAATTCCGCACCCGTATTCTGCCGCAATTGCTGGCGGGCCAGCAGGCGAGCGGGACATTGCCTCCGCGTCTGACTTTCGCACTGGCGGCACTGATTGCCTTCTATAAGGGCGAACGCAACAACGAAAGCTATCCATTGCAGGATGACGAGCATTGGTTGGTTCGTTATCAACAGCTTTGGACATCACTGGGCGACAAGCAAATCACCGTGCAGCAACTGGTTGAGGCCGTGTTAAGCGACAGCGATCATTGGGGCCAGGATTTGACTCAAGTCGCGGGGCTGGTGGCTAAAGTTAGCGAAGATTTGCAGGTTATTCTGAGCCAGGGCATGCGTGCTGCGGTAGCTCGTTACTGCTAAGCATCAAAAAATGTGGTGGATGGCGCTGCGCTTATCCACCCTACAAAACCGGTTAACTTGTTGCTTGATTGGTGGATGACGCTGCGCTTATCCACCCTACAAAACCAGTAATCATGCGGTTTGTAGGTCTGATAAGCGCAGCGCCATCCAACAAAATCCCTTTATTTATCGTCGCCCATAATGGTTTTCATGGTGGCTTCGTCAGGCAGACCCTGATGTTGTTGCAGGCGCCCGTCTTTGTTCAGGTAGTAAATGGACGGTGTGGCGCTGCCGCCCAGTTCGTCCATTAATGCCAGGTTGTTTTCAAGAGCTTTGGTGATTTCTGGTTTGATGGTCGCAGGGACGTTTAACGTCATTTTGCCCTTGCTGTTTTCATATTCCGCCAGCGTTTTTGCCGGGTCGTCAGACATCATAATGGCTGCGGCTTTTTGACCGCTATCCGGGCGCAACATCCCAACCATTAAGACACGCAGTTGTACTTTGCCGGAACTCAACCACGGTTGTGCGTTGAGCCAAAACTGGGTGCAATACGGGCAGTAAGGATCGGCAAAGGCGTAAACAATCTGCGGGGCGTCAGCTTTACCTGCTGCGATCCAGTGATTTTTCTCGAGTTTTTGCCACATCTCTTTAGCCATCGGCGCATAAACCCATTTCTCTACCTGAGCATCGCTGAGGTTTTTACCGCTGGCATCGACCAGATTTCCCATAATCGCATGCTGTTTATCCGGGGTCAGGAACACGGTAGTGCCTTGTCCCTGAAACTGCATCACATAGCCTGGTAAGTCACCTGGACCTTTAAATTCACCTTTCAGTTCAAATCCTTGCTGCTGTAAGGCGCTAATCGGGGCAGGGAGTTTAGCATCCGTAGCCAGTGCAGAAGTGCTGGTGAGGAGTGCAAGCGACAGGGTCCATACTGCATGTTTCATTATCTAATCCTTTTCATTCTTTTGATGAATGTACGCCTCGCCAGGATACCTGCCGTCGGCCAGGAAGGAAAGTTATCGATTAGAAAGATGAACGGGCGTTAATTTGCTATCGTATGCGCCATTATTCAGATTCATTGGACGCATTATGACCCACTCATCGAAAGACCCTCTGCACGGCATGACACTTGAAGCCATTGTGAATGCTTTAGTTGCACGTTTTGGATGGGAAGAACTGGCAAAACGCATCAACATCAATTGTTTTAAAAGTGACCCAAGCGTGAAATCCAGCCTTAAGTTTCTACGCCGTACCCCATGGGCGCGTAAAGAAGTCGAAGATTTGTATCTTGATTCTTTAGAAGACGAAAAAGTCGCTCAAAAAGAACCCCCTGCTGATAGCCCGTGGGCAAATTGGCAGAGTAAAAAAGGGCAGGAATAACGATTCACAGCGGGGACTGCAATTTGTGGTTCCTGATCCTTAGCTCCCTCTACGCAACATGATAACCAACACAAACATTCCGCCAACACCTGCGGTGATAATCCCGATTGGCAGTTCCTGTGGAGCAATGAGTGTTCGGCTCAACAAATCTCCGGCAGACAGCAGGATTGCGCCCAGGATGCCAACCAGCGGCAATAATCTGCGATGCCGCACGCCAGCAAATGGTCGTGCCAAATGAGGTACCATCAACCCCACAAAACCAATGACACCGGTGAGTGAAACGAAGATTGCTGTCGCCATTGAGCAACAAAGAAAGACTTCACTACGCAGGCGTGTCACGTTAATGCCCAACGAACAGGCAGTCTGTTCGCCCGCCAGCAAGCCATCCAGTGAACGCCAGCGTAGTGAAATGAATACGATAAGCAGAAGCAGGGCGATGGCGGCAAAGCCAAGGTTATCCCAGCGCGCCAAACCCAGCCCCCCTAACGCCCAAAACAGGGCATGACTGGCAGTGCGTTGGTCGCCGGAAAAAATCAGATAATTAGTGAGCGCACCAAACAAAAATGACACTGCCAGCCCGCAAATAATCAACTTCTCTGTCCCTTTATGCGACTGAGACATAAAGATAATCATCACCGCTGCCGCAGAAAGCATCCCGCCAGCAAACGCGGCGATGGGCAAAGTCCACATGCCAAGAGTGCTGCCAAGACGGGTGGTCACCAGCACAACACCCGCAGAAGCGCCAGAAGACAAGCCAAAGAGAAAAGGGTCAGCCAGGTCGTTACGCGTGGTGGTTTGTAGCAGCGAACCGACCAGCGCCAGGCCTGCTCCAGCCAACATTCCCAGTAACGTGCGCGGTACACGCAACTCCAGCACGATGCTTTTTATCATCGGCGAGACTTCACCTGGCATTAAATCCAGCGCGGTCAACACGTCGGAAAAAGAGAGCGGCACGCTGCCTTTCGCCACGTTTGCCAGTGTTAAACCCGCCAACAGAAACGGCGCAATAATCCACACCAGTAAAAATCGTTTATCGGCGTACATCAGTTGAATGCGCCAGGGTAAAGCGCATGGGCGACTTTGCCGATAGCGGTGATATTGGCAGGGCCGGGCGTCAGCTCCTGGTATTTAAGTCTCAGGTAGCGGTGATGAATAACGGCTGGCGTGTTTTTCATTAACGGATGCTGTTCGAGGAACTGCTGTAACTTGTCAGCTCCACCATTAAAATCTGACTGATAGTCCACCAGAATAATGAACTCAGGCTCGGTCGCGGCGACACTTTCCCAGTTGCTGAATGCCCAACTTTTGTTCAGCGTATCCATGACATTTTTACCGCCAGCAGCTTCGATAATCGCCGTTGGCATGGCGTAAGCCCCGCTGGTATAGGGTTTATCTTCACCGGAGTCGTAAAGAAACACGCGCAGCGGTTTGCGTCCGGCAGTTTTGTTATTTAAATCGGCAACCTGCTTTTTCCAGCGACTCACCAGTTTTGCTGCATCTTCTGCTTTGCCAAACGCTTTACCCAGTCGTTCCATATCGCCGTAAAGCAAATCCATACTGGCGCGTGGGCGGTGGCTATCAACGTGAATACAGCTTTCGCTCAGGATAAGCGTTTTGATATTGAATTTTGCCAGCGCTTGCGGAGTGACATCACCGCGCAGACCGTAGTTCCAGCCAGCATAAAAGAGGTCAGGCTGGGCAGCCAGCAGGGTTTCCATTGACGGATATTTGGCGGCAAGCTCAGGAATATCTCCCTGTAATCGCCTAAACGCCGGGATGTTTTTGTACCAGCCAGAAACACCGGTAATGCCAACCATTTTGGGTTGCAGGTGCAGGTCAAACGCCATTTCGGACAGGTTAATGTCATGAACGACCATGCGTTTAGGGGCTTCGGTAAAGGTCAGCGGTTTTCCGCAGTTATCGACAGTTACCGGAAAACCAGAGGCACCGGCAGTACCGGTAAGTGCGGCTAACAGTGCCGCAAGCATTAAATTTTTCACACAAACTCCTGATTCATCAGGCGTTGCACCTTACAGGAATTAATAGTGTGAATGGATTCGATTAGATCAATTAATGATTAGTTATTTGTATAACCATTAACTTCTGAGGCCAGGGCTTCAAAAATACGCACCGTTTTGCCATTTTGGGGATGGGTAACGTGCAGGCTCTGCATGCCGAAAACCTGCGCAAGCCAGGGTGAATCCAACACTTCGGCGGGCGTACCACGGCAAACCAGGCGCCCGGCATTCATCATAAGCACCTGGTCTGAGAACGGTTGAATCAATTCAAGATCGTGAAGTACTGCAAGCGTAGTGATGTTTTTGTGCTTAACCAGGTTCAGTAACTGGTGGCGAGCGAGTGGATCGAGATGATTTGTCGGTTCATCAAGTAACAGTAATGCCGGTTTTTGCGCCAGTACACGGGCAAAGCCAGCGCGTTGTCGTTCTCCACCGGATAATTTCCCCAGCGCCACCTGCCGCAAGTGGTTGATGCCGACATCATTGATCGCACCAGCAATCGCTTCGTTATGTTCAGTTTGCGTGTGTTCGGCTTGCCAGGGGATGCGACCCAACGCCACATACTCATTGACTGTCAGCCGTGAGTCCGCATTGTCATGCTGGGTGAGCAGCGCCACACGGCGCGCCCGTTCAAGCGGCTTCATCGTGCGTAACGTTCTACCCTGAATCACTATCTCGCCACGGGCGGCCTGGAGTTCGCTGATGATAAGGCGCAGCAATGTTGATTTCCCACTGCCATTCGGCCCAATAATCGCGACAAACTCCCCGGCGTTAACATCAAAAGAGACCGCATTAACTTGCGGCGAGTGACCGGAAAAACACAGGGTGAGGTCGCGGACACAGAGCAGGCTTCCAGACATTGAAGAATTCATTAGGTAAATCATTTACAGAAACAATGGCGCACAGGATAGCAGCCTTTGCTGCTAGTCCGTAAACATCCCTGTCAGGCTGTTGCCGTTGCGGGTTTGCGTGTACCTAACATCACCAAAGGAATAGCGAGCAAATAAACGGCCACCACCGAAAGCCAGATAGCGCCAGGCCACTGTTTCTGTACAACGAAATAAAAAGCGGAAAAGAACAGCGGGGCAATGATCGAGGCGAGACTCACGGCGGAAGCCAGTACCCCCTGGAATTGCCCCTGACTATCGGCATCCACCTGGCGAGTTGCCAGCGCCTGAAGCGCTGGTGTGCCGATACCGCCTAACGCAAACAGCGGCATAATCGCAAACACCATCCAGCTTTCATGCGCAAAGGCGATGGTCATCAGGGCAATACAGGCGCAGCTGATTCCGACGAACACCGCACCGCGTTCTCCAAATAGCCTTGCCGCTGGTCCTGGCAGAAATACCTGTACCAGCGCCTGACACAAGCCAAATGCTCCCAGCGATAAACCTATCCAGAAACCATTCCAGCCAAAGGCGTCAAACCCCCACAGTGCCCAGCAAATCCCGTAAGCTTCGCCGGTGGCACTAAGAATGAAGAAGGTGAGTACTACTGGCATTAGCCCTTTCATGGAACAGATCCAACGAAATGGCCGCAGTGGATTAAGTGCCGTGAGGTCGAGTTTCTTGCGTTCAGGTTGATGAGACTCAGGCAACACAAATAGCGCGAGCAGAAAATTGCAGCCATTGAGTACCGCTGCCGCGATAAATGGCAGGCGCACCCAATAGTCCCCCAGAATTCCGCCCAGTAACGGGCCGACAATAAAGCCGAGTCCAAACATCGCATTGAGTAGACCAAAATGCCGCGCACGTTGGTCAGGTGCGGAGACATCGGTCAGATAAGCGGTGGCGACGGAGATATTGGCGCTCGTCATACCAGCAATGGCGCGGCCAACAAACAGTAATGCCAGATTCGGTGAAAAGGCGAGAAACAGGTAATTTACCGCCGCGCCACCGAGAGATAACAACATCACAGGCCGACGGCCAATACGGTCGCTGAGCGTGCCAAGAACGGGTGCGAGCACGAACTGCATCGCAGCATACAACGCGGTCAATGTACCGATATAAATGGCGACATTGCCACTGTGGGTAATGTCTTTTAATAGCGAGGGGAGGATCGGAAAGATAAGACCAATACCCACGGCATCAAGAGCAATAGTGGTGAAAATTACCATAAGGGGTTTATTCATAAAGCGTTCCTGTCGGTATTCAGGTTGCGCACTGAGTGGAGCAAAACCTGTAACGAGCCTAAAACTATTCAGGCATTTAAGGACGCTGGTCGAGAATTGCGCGGAGCGCATCTTAGACTTGTGTGGCGACCACGGTGAGTTTAGTCAAACTGTGGTCACTTTTTCGCGAGGTCTGTCTTTATATCACACACTTCGACAAATTAAAGACCTTCGCTGACAATGATTTTTGCGCATTTTTTTCCAGGAAACCGCGCAACTTTTTAACCAGGTTAAACTTTTATGAGCGGTGACTGGTTTATGATGGTCTTCGACTTGAAGATATCCAGGCTATCTATAGTGGGTGCGAGCACAGAGGAGAATGGTGTATGGAAAAGTATGTGTTTTACGTCAAAGACGAAGCCACGAAAATTTTTGCCCGTAGCGCACTGTCGAAAGACGATATCAAAAAGCTAAAACAAGACGGCTTTAAAAAATATCCGCTGGAGTTTGAGGCGGAAAGCAAGCAGGAAGCCATTGACAAGTTAAATGAAAACACCCGTGACAATATGGATTCTTTAGGTGGTTTTTCTGCCACTATCGCTTTTATAGCGTTGACCGTTGTGATCATGGCAGTGCTGGTTTATCTATTCTAATCTACGCCCCAAACCATTACCAAAATTAATGGTAATTAGGCAATATCTTGTTTGTTTAAAATTAAACAAAAAAAATCAGGCTTAGCACAAAAGAATTAACCACAACATCGACTGTGTCATAAAATTCGCGTCCTTATTTTCGGTATTTATACAACTCTGGTTGTTTAATGACCGTTCTTTAAAATGGATTGGGATCACATGCGGTTTAAAAAAATACTTCTTATTGCAGTTTTGGCTATTGCCGGTTGTAGCGCTAAAGGCGATACCGCTAGCCAGCAACGTAACACTATCCAACAAATGCGAATTGATACGTTAACTAAATTGTATAAGATTCATCCTGAGGCTCGTAAACAGATTCTGAAGTCTAAAGGGTACGCCGTATTCTCAAATAATAGCAGCAAAATCCTGGTGTTAGGGTTCGGCAGTGGTTATGGCGTGGTGAAAGATCTTAGAAGCGGCAAAGACACCTATATGAAAATGGCTCAGGCTGGAGCCGGTGTCGGGATGGGCGTTAAGCAATTACGCACCGTTTTGGTCTTTAATGACAGCAAAGCGCTGAGCGACTTTATTAAAAATGGTTATATTGTTGGCGCTGATGCAAATGCTGCGGCAAAATATGACGATAAAGGTTTGCCTGCAGTCAATGCTTCGGCAAGTGCTGTCGCACCAAGTTCAGTCGAGTTACCTAAACAGCTTTACGTCTATGAAATGACAGAAAAAGGCCTTGCTGCACAGGCCATGGTTAACGGCTATAAATACTGGCCAGATGACGCTCTGAACGGTAAGTAATACAGAATAAAACGGTGCCTGGCGCACCGTTTTTTTATGTTTTTGTTCCACCTCTGCTTTCCATCCTCTCTTGTAAGGAAGTGTAAAAAACTTAGCCATTTGCTTATGTCAGTATTTAGCTTTGATTTTAACTGCGCACTGGATCTTTCATAAATAACGCCGATATATATAAGTACCCGCGAAATATGTAATAGGTCTGAACATGTTTAAAGATTACAGCGTAAGAACCGTAATTATTGTTTTTACAGCAATTGCAATTGCTGCCATGGATTTAATAGCCTTCCTGTTACTAGTAAATGTTAATATTTTACTTATGCTAAATGTGATCGGTGTCGTTTTACTGCTCATCTTATGGGCTTACATGACTAAATATCTTGTCAGGCCGATTAATGAAGTTAAAAGAAATATTGATGAAATCAATACAGGTAATTTGTCCATATCTATACGTGAGTTTGGTAATAACTGTGCAGGGAAATTAATTCCCGGAATAAACAGCCTGGCAAAAGAAATCTCCAATTTGGTTATGGATATCAGGAGGTCTTCAAATTCAGCCAGTGAGTTATCGAGCACTCTTGCTAACCAAAGTGCGGATTTATCGGTAAAAACAGAACAACAATCGGCGATGTTGATGCAAACCGCCGCCAGCATGGAAGAGATTTCCGCAGGGACCAGGAGTAATGCAGAAAACACCCGCCAGCTAAACATCATCACCAGCGAAGCACATAAATCTGCCGGACATGGCAGTGATTTGATGCATAAGCTGACCGAAAATATGGTGTCGATTACCGATTGCTCAAAGAAAATGACTGAAATTATTAGCATAATTGATGGTATTGCATTCCAGACCAATATCCTGGCATTAAATGCCGCAGTGGAAGCCGCCAGAGCGGGCGAGCACGGTAAGGGTTTTGCTGTCGTCGCCGGTGAAGTCAGAGTATTAGCGAAAAAAAGTTCAGAATCTGCCAAAAATATTAAGTCGTTAATTGAGCAAACGAATATTAATGTGATGCAGGGCGCGAAACTGGTTTCTGAAGCAGAAAAAAATATGCACGATATTGTTTCGGGATCCGACGATCTTAATTTGCTGATGGAGCACATCTTTATCTCGACTAATGAACAGGAAAAAGGGATCCAGCAAATTACTGTCGCGTTATCAGAGTTGGAAAAAGTTACACACAGCAATGCGGCAGTGGTGGTAGAACTGGCTCACTCTTCGGATGTGTTAAAAGACCAGGTTGTGGAATTGCAAACCAGAACCAATAATTTGCGTCTTGGCGACGAAGAAAGGGTGCTCGTAACTGGCACGCCCAGGAAAGTTCCTGCTAATCCACTGAAACAGGCTGAAGAAGGGTTGTGGCAAACATTTTAATTTAGTGTTATTAAATGCCCGTTTGCCTTTGCCGTAGCCATACACGCCCGAAGAGATCGGCCACAGGATAACTTGTGCGCTATTTGTTCAGGGCGTGATACGATGAACTTCATTCATTGAAATGGCTAATCATCATGTCCCTCTTAGATTACGCAATGAAGCGCTTCGGTAATGCGGCAAATAGCTCGGTGACATGTCCTATTTGTGGAAGCAAATCTTCACATCCAGCAAATAAAATCCGTCAGGGGCAAACATTGCTCTGTCCAAAATGTAAATCACTGTTCGTGATACCGCGATAACACGCTGTTATGCGATAAATCCCGGTCATGAAATACTCCAGACCTGAAGTTGCCAATCATGTTTAGTTATTGATAACCGGTCGGATAAATTCAGATTCTGCAAAAAGACCTCATCATGTGAAACAACGACCAATGCCCCCTGGTAACTGCAGAGCATAATTTCCAGAGCCTGTATGGAAATTAAATCCAGATGGTTACTGGGTTCATCAAGCAGCAAGAGTTGTGGGATTGGGTCGGCGTACAGCACACAAGCCAACGCCGCTTTCAGGCGTTCACCCCCACTCAGCAGGCCGCTGGGGATCTGGATTTTGTCAGCATCAAGGCCGAGCTGCGCCAGCCGCATACGTAAATCCGCTTCACCAGCAGTGCGGTTGGCGAGCTGGATCTGTTCCAGAACAGTGCATTGTGGGTCAAGGCTCGTGAGGTGCTGATCGAGCCACGCGTAACTGCGTGAGACACGAGACTCCCCGGACAATGGCTGAAGCAGACCCGCCAGCACTTTTACTAATGTCGATTTCCCACATCCGTTATCTCCGACAACGCCGATGCGCTGCTGGGCGGTTATCGTCAGATTCAGAGGAGCAGGGAAGTTAGCCATATAGGGAAGTTGCACATCTTTGAGTTCAGCAACCATGCGTCTGCCAGGTGAATTCACTGCCAGGGAATGCACCACAATCGCCGAGTTTTCCTCTACCTGAGTTGCCGCTTCATGTACCCGTTTATCGAGTAGCGCCTGGGCGGCGAGATGTTGCTGGTTTAATTTCCCTGCTGATGCTTCACTGCGTTGTTTTTGCCCGCCCAGTAAAATTTTGGCCTGGTTGGCTTCGCGTCCTTGTCGGTTTCCCCTGGATTGCCGCTTCTCAAGCCGTTGCTTCTGCTCACGAAGCGCTTTTTGTTCGCGCTGGCGCTCACGTTTGCGTTGTTCAAGTAGTTGCAGAGCATTTTGCGTTTCTAGCGCCTTAAGCTGCGCGTAAAAAGAGTAGTTTCCGCCGTAGTTACTCAAACCCAGTGATGACAATTCCACAATTCGCTGCATTGACTCCAGCAGTTGCCGATCGTGGCTTACGACCAACATCCCACCCTGCCAGCGTTGTAACTGGTTAATCAGCGCCCGCCGCCAGGTGCTGTCGATATGGTTGCTTGGCTCATCAAGGATTAAAAAATCAGCCTCCGACAGCCAGGCACCAGCCAGCGAAACGCGCATCGCTTCACCACCACTTAACAGGCTGACAGGCGTGGAGGCGTCAAGATGCCCGAGCCCACATCTTTCAAGTTCAAACTGTAATTGCTGACGGATATCCCAGCGCTGGCCAACAAGATCAAAATCGGACGTAGACACGCTGCCTATTTCGATGCGTTCCAGTGCGTCAATCGTTGCCTGCACACCGGCAAGATCCGCAACGGTAGACTCCGGCGGATAGACAATCTGCTGTGCCAGATACCAGGCGGTTCCGGAACGTGTGCAGCGCCCGGATGACGGTGGAATTTGCCCTGCTAAAATCTGCGAGAGCACACTTTTACCCACGCCATTTCGCCCAACAAGGCCGGTATGACGGGTGTCAAAAGTTTCAGTGAGTTGCGTGAACAGCGGGGTGCCGTCAGGTAAGGTGAATTCGACGCTTTCCAGCGCGATATAAGTATTCGTCATGGTGTACTCCATAGATGCCAGAAACTGACCCGAACAGGCGGGGCAACTCAATTGGCCGTCAGACAGACGGCAGCATCAATGGCGCATTGGCGTAATACCTATAGAGAAGAAATGAAGTAAATTATTTTAGATACGATGTATTGAAAGTAAAGGGCAGTATGAATTTTGCGCACAAATAGTTTACCGGAAAGGTGACTAACAACCGGTCGTCATGACGACCGGGAAACCCTATTTTTTCATGCTCTCGTTCATAATGGCGGTCACTTGCTTGAGCGTCTGCGCCGCATCTTTAACACCTTTTGCTTCCTGTGTTTTCACCCAGTTTTCTTGTACCTGTTGATACTGCGTGATCACTTTCCAGCTTGCCACTTCCTGCGGCGTCAGCGTACGGATAGTCACGCCATCGTTTGTTGCTGAAAAATGCCACTGGGTAACATTCAATATTATTGATTCCCTTTGTAAAACGAGGAAATCATATTCAGCAGGTTGATAGATCCGAGGTTTGTACCAGGCTTAGCTGATTCACACCGATTCTGAATTAGGTCATGCTTATGAACGCAGAAATTAAGGGGGGGATTGATATTGCCATCAAAGTCCCCTCACATCAGTATCAACAGACGCTTGATTTTTATCGTCATACTCTTGGACTCCCTGAAATCACAGATAAATTGCCGGCCACCGGCTTCGTACTTGGCCCAAATCGATTGTGGATCGATGAAGCGCCAGGTTTGAGCCAGGCCGAAGTGTGGCTCGAACTGTTTACTCCTGATTTCAACCTGGCGCAGCAGCATATACAAGAACATGGGGTAGTTCGTTGCGACAGTGTCGAACTCTTACCCGAGGGTTTTAAAGGGGGGTGGATAATGAATCCATGCAATATTGTGCATATGTTAAGGGAGCCAGAAGCCTGGTAAAATATGTGTATCCGGAGCAAAATTCGGCTGCCCTGGATTCTGCCGCTACAGCGTTATTTTTCCGGAATAGTTTCTGACCCATTGATGCAGCACTCATCTTGTAAGTACTCAATAATGCTTGCAAGAACATCGTACTGTGCGACACACATCAGTGTCCGACTTTCCCGATTTTGTTGCAGCAGACCCACAGATACCAGCGCTGAAATATGATGGCTAAGCGTCGACCCCGGTATCTCTAACTGTTTCTGTAGTTCACCTACGGGTAATCCCTGACTGCCAGCTTTGACCAGATGTTTGAAAATAAACAGACGTGTAGGGTGCCCCAACTCTTTCAATGCTTTAGCGACCATTTCCAGTTGCATAATCTCACCTCCCGATAACTGATATTTCGATAATACCAGAAATATCTTTTGCCCCACAAATCACTTCGAATATACTAGAAATATAGTTTTTTTAATTTGTGAGGAGATGAAGATGAGTAATGGATTAACAATGCTGTCCGATGCGTCAAAGATGTTCCTTTTTTTGGCCGCCGAGTTGTCGCTGTTGTTTCTGGTGATTAGCCTGGGCGTCAATTTACTACGGCAGAAGATTCCAGATAGCAAAATTCAGGCAATGCTGGGGGCACGCAAGGGCAGAGGCTATGTCATTGCGGCTTTGCTCGGGGCGATCACCCCATTTTGTAGCTGTTCGACGATTCCCATGTTACGTGGGTTGCTGTCAGCCAGAGCTGGCTTTGGCCCGACGCTGACCTTCCTGTTTGTCTCGCCGCTGCTCAACCCGATTATTGTTGGCTTGATGTGGGCGACTTTCGGGCTGAAAATCACTCTGCTCTATATTGTTATCGCCACTGTCATATCAGTGCTGTCCAGTCTCATTCTGAGTCAGTTCGGTTTTGAACGGTATGTCATTAACGAGAAGCGCAAAGGAATATCTTCTCCCGTAGGCTGCTTTGCACCCAATACAAAACTTCAGGTAGCCTCATGTTGTAACAGCAACACGACACCGGTTCGGATAAATATTCAATCTATTAAAACGGGTAGTTCATGCTGTGTCAGCACGCGTAGTGAGGTATCAACAGCATCAACACCAGGAGCGATGAAGCAGGCATGGCAGGAGGCGTGGAAACAGTTTAAGGAAGTCTTTCCGTATCTGCTGGCAGGGGTGCTGATTGGCGCTTTTATTTATGGTTTTGTTCCCACCGAGTGGATTGCCAGCCATGCCGGGAGCAATAACGCTTTTGCCGTCCCATTGAGTGCGATTATCGGTATTCCACTTTATATCAGAGCGGAAGCCGTGATCCCGCTGGCGTCTGTTTTAATGACTAAAGGGATGGGAACTGGCGCAGTCATGGCGCTAATTATCGGCAGTGCGGGAGCCAGCTTAACAGAGGTGATTCTGCTTAAATCTATGTTCAGAATGCCGATGATTATTGCCTTCCTGACGGTGATTTTAGGCATGGCCGTGATGATGGGGTATCTGACGCAGTTGCTCTTCTAGCGGAAAAACCAAGGGAGCAGCCTGTGCTCCCTTGATCTTATTTAGTTCTTGATCTGTTTACCTTGTGCATCAATAACTTGTTCACCATCTTCCTTAGTGAACGCGCCGCGTTGCGCATCAGGCAAAATATCTAATACCACTTCGGAAGGTCTGCATAACCTTGTGCCCAGAGGGGTAACGACAATCGGTCGGTTAATCAAAATAGGGTGCTGCAACATAGAATCAATTAACTGCTCGTCACTGAAGGAATCTTCCGCCAGCCCTAATTGCTCATACGGTTCGACATTCTTACGCAACAACGCCCGCGCCGAAATCCCCATATCGGCGATCATTTTTACCAATTCCGCACGCGTGGGAGGCGTTTCCAGATACAAAATAACCGTCGGTTCAGTGCCGCTGTTACGAATTAACTCCAGCGTGTTACGGGACGTTCCACAACCGGGATTATGATAAATAGTCACATTGCTCATGGTGATGATCTCTTGTTAAAACAAAAAATTACAGTGCTACTGACAACCGCAGGGCTAATGCCGCCAGCGTGACGAATAACACAGGGATAGTCATGACAATGCCCACCCGGAAGTAATATCCCCAGGTAATCGTCATATTTTTCTGTGCCAATACATGCAGCCACAGCAACGTTGCCAGACTGCCGATTGGGGTAATTTTAGGGCCAAGATCGCTGCCTATTACGTTGGCATAAATCATCGCTTCTTTGATGACACCGGTGGCAGTGCTGCCATCTATCGACAGCGCGCCGATCAGAACAGTCGGCATATTGTTCATCACCGACGACAGGAATGCCGTCAGGAACCCGGTGCCCAATGTCGCCGCCCACAAGCCATGTTCTGCCAGTTGGTTGAGCAGGGAAGAAAGGTAGTGGGTCAGACCCGCATTGCGCAGACCATAAACCACCAGATACATCCCCAGCGAGAAGACAACAATTTGCCACGGTGCGCCACGCAGTACCTTGCCGGTATTAATGGCATGACCTTTTTTCGCCACTGCAAACAGAATTAGCGCGCCAACGGCAGCGACCAGGCTGACCGGCACCCCGAGTGGCTCCAGAGCAAAGAACCCCACCAACAGCAGCACCAGAACCAGCCAGCCGGTTTTAAAGGTGTTGATATCGCGGATTGCCGCTTTCGGCTCTTTTAACAGTGAAATGTCGTATACGGCGGGGATATCTTTGCGGAAAAACAAGTGCAGCATCACCAGCGTGGTTGCAATGGCCGCCAGGTTAACCGGCACCATCACCGCGGCATATTCTGCGAATCCGAGGTTAAAGAAATCAGCCGAGACAATATTCACCAGATTCGAAACAATAAGAGGCAGGCTGGCCGTATCGGCGATAAATCCTGCGGCCATCACAAAAGCTAGCGTTGCCCCTGGGCTGAAACCCAGCGCCAGAAGCATCGCAATCACGATAGGAGTCAGGATCAGTGCAGCACCGTCATTCGCAAACAGTGCTGCCACCATTGCGCCTAACAGGACAATCCAGGTAAACAGCAACCGACCACGGCCATTGCCCCAACGAGCCACATGCAGAGCAGCCCATTCAAAGAAACCTGACTCATCTAGCAGAAGGCTGATAATGATAACCGCGATAAAGGTAGCGGTCGCATTCCAGACAATCTGCCAGACCACCGGAATATCACTCAGTTGAACAACACCTGTCAGAAGCGCAAGGACTGCGCCAAGCGAGGCACTCCAGCCAATACCCAACCCACGAGGTTGCCAGATAACCAAAACGAGAGTGAGTAAAAAAATTGCACCGGCCAATAACATTATGAACTCCATTCATATTTGATTAGGCGTATGTATCCTCTGTTCCTCAACATGAGGCAGTCAAAGTATTCTTGAGTTTATTGCGTATGTTCTCGCGTTCGCAGTTCCAGGCGGAGTCAATAATCGCGGCAGCCCAGGCAGGTATATGTGGCGACAAACGATAGTGAACCCATTTTCCTTCACGGCGGTCGGTTACCAGTTCCGCCTCACGTAACAAAGCCATATGACGGGATATTTTGGGTTGGGATTCAGCCGTGGCTGCACAAATATCGCAGACACATAACTCGCCATACTCCCTTAGCAGCATCACGATAGTTGAACGAGTTTCATCGGCAAGCAGTTTAAAAAGCTGAACAGGCTGTAGCATTTTTAACCTCAATATGAATTGACAATACATATGTTAATTCATATATGATTGGTTTTAAAGAACAGCTTTAAAAACGGAGGATTTTTCATGACTCACTTACCCGCAATTGACCGAGGCTCTTTTGATGAAGCAATTGCCAGCAAACTTCAGAGCGATAACCAAGAAGCTCCACGCATTTTGATTCTTTATGGTTCTGTGCGGGCGCGTTCTTACAGCCGCTTTGCCGCCGAAGAGGCAGGGCGCTTGCTGAGTGAAATGGGGGCTGAAGTAAAAATTTTTAACCCTTCAGGATTACCATTGCCTGATGACGCACCGGATACTCATCCTAAAGTGCTGGAATTACGAGAACTGGTCAGGTGGTGTGATGGCATGGTCTGGAGTTCCCCGGAAAGACACGGCGCCATGAGTTCTGTTATGAAGGCGCAGATAGACTGGATACCGTTGAGTGAAGGAGCAGTGCGGCCATCTCAGGGTAAAACACTGGCCGTGATGCAGGTTTGCGGCGGGTCGCAATCATTTAATACTGTAAACCAGATGCGCGTGCTTGGTCGCTGGATGCGGATGTTCACTATTCCAAATCAGTCATCAGTACCGAAGGCATGGCAAGAATTTGATGATGAAGGGCGAATGAAACCGTCTGCCTGGTATGACCGGATTGTAGATGTCACTGAAGAGCTGTTCAAAATCACTCTCATCCTAAAAGGGCACACCGGATATCTTTCTGACCGTTACAGCGAAAGAAAAGAGAGCCATCAGGAACTGTCGAAGAGGGTTAACCAGACGAAAATCTGACAGGCCAAACTTCCTACGTTAAAGCAGTTGTCACCCTCCTGGAAAAAATACCAAAAGGGTGACAGTACTGAAATTCAAAATTAAACCGTAGTATTAGTAACCACTTTTTAATCTATGTTGAATATAAGTACGATTAGCGATTATCAAATGTATCATTTGAATAATCGTTTTCACCGGCGATCGAGACAGTGACATCATTAAATTGCAGGCCATTCACGGCAACGATGCGGCCGAATTCTTTTGCTTCGATGCTGCACTGACTGAAGCGAATATTCTCCATCGGTTTTTCCGGGAACGCGACGAGATCAAATGCCCTTGCAGGTAATTTGTAATCTGGATCTAATGTGGCTTTAACATTAGAGATGCTGATATTTCTCACCTTGGTCATTTGCATGTTTTCAGGGATTTGCAATGCCACGGCCTGCCACATTTCAGGTAACTGGTCGATATTTTCAAACAGTTTTCTGTTATATGAGTTATGCCAGTCCATTATCCATGAGAATGGGAACTGAACGTTCTTCATATGTAGATTTTCCACCACCACATCTTCAATGAAACCACCGCGTTCTTTGGATGATTTCATTCGGAATCCGCAATCAGAGTCTTCAAATTCGATGTCATGAATATGAATGCCGCGAAGACCGCCACTGACTTCACTACCCAGCGTGATACCGTAGCCTGACTTAATCTTACAATTATCGATTTCAATGTTTTCAGAAATTTTACCGACACGGTAACCATCACCATCGCGTCCGGATTTAATCACGATGCAATCATCACCACACGAGGCTACGCACTCTGTGACACGAACATTTGTCGATGAATCAATGTCAATTCCGTCAGTGCTTGGCCCATGGTTATCACCAATTTTTACATTACGAACCAATACGTTATTCGCATAGGTGATTTGCAAGTTCCAAAAACCAGCTCTCTCAAATGTGATATCAGAAATCTTGATGTTTTCAGCCTCGTAAATCAGGCAGGAGCGAGGGCGCTTCACCAGATAATCGGCAATCCAACGCAGACCTTTCTTGTCATAGTCGACGCGTAAACCGCTGTTTTTATCTGCACCACAATAAATATCCCACCAGTGTTGGCCTTGCCCATCAATTAAACCATTGCCTGAAATTTCAACATTATTGGCTGAGATAGCATTTAAAATGGCTGCTGGCCACGGCATTTCAACACCGGCCACTCGGGTTTCGATTTCTGGATAATCTGCCAGATCTTTAGAGCCCAGCAGAGTGGCACCATCCTCAAATTTTAATTTGCTGCCTTCTTTTAAAAAGAGTGCACCAACCAGATAAACCCCTTTTGAAATAAATACTGCTTTGCCTTGTGCTGCACCCAGGTCGATTGCTTGTTGAATAGCATGGGTATCTTTTTCAACCCCGTTACCCGTTGCACCAAAGTCTTTAATATCAAGTTGTGTTGTCATGCTAAAAATCTCTTTATGGTTTTTACGATTAAATGCCGTTGATCTTGTTCAAAGTTTTTTCCATATCCAGTGTTGTTTTCTTATTCAATGGATAGAAATAAATCAATATGACAGCTGAGGCAAATAAGCAGAATGCAGGCAGAAGGTTAGCCATGGTATAAATGCTTTCTTGTACTTCGAGGCTTTGTACTGTTCCACCGGTCGAAGAAGACTGGTAGTTAATTAATGCCAACATGAAGCCGGCAATCCCACCCGCACAAGCTTGTCCGATCTTTCTGGCGAAGAAGTTCACTCCGTAAACGGTACCGTCTTCACGCGTTCCAGTCACATACTGATGATAGTCACAGACATCAGTCATAAATGCCCAGATCATCAAGTTGAACAGGCCAGCGCCCAGGGTTGCCAGGAACAGGAAGACCAAATAGATCTTAGGATCTGTTATGTGGCAAAAATACATAATCAAATACATGGCAACGGAGAACATCAGTGCACAAACGCTGGCTTCTTTCTTGCCAAAACGGCGGGTCAAGAATGATGCAGAAGGTGCCAGTAAAACCAGAGAACCAAAGGTGAACAAGAGGGCGATGGACATAGCCTGTTTATCATGGAAGTAATCGTTAAACAGATAAGTCATGTTGGTTCCGGATAACCCCTGGTTGATCACAATAAGCAGGTCAACCACCACCAGAACGATCAGCGCTTTATTTTTCAGCAGACCTTTCAGCAGCTGTGAAAGGGCCATACTCTCTTTCGCTTCTACACGCACACGCTCTGTGGTTAATTTGCATGTCAGTGTCAGGAAGATGAATGCCAGGCATGCACAGCCAATGGCGATCCAGAAGAAATGCTGTCCAGAAATCACCTGGCTGCCGTCAACCATCGTTTTGTACATCAGGATTGGGATAAAGAACCCTGTTGCGCCGCCACCGATTGCCGAACCCACGCTTCTGTAGGTAGAAAGGGACACGCGATCATCCGGGCTGGAGCTGATAGCCGCAGACATTGCGCCATAAGGAATGTTGATGGTCGATAACAGCGCGCCGTATAAAAAATACGAAACGCAGATATAAATGATTTTACCTGTATAGGATAACTCTTGCGCAAACGGCAGGAATAATACGATTGCAATGGCACAGAATGGATACTTCATTCTGCGAATCCAGGGGTTAAAACGACCTGTTGCTGTCAATTTTGACGTGTCACACATGCGACCGACCGTCACGTCAACAAAAGCGTCAAAAAGTTTTGTGCCAAAATATAATGAACCAACGATGATCCCTGAAACACCAAGGACGTTTGTGTAATAAATCATTAAGAAGCTATTAACTAGCCCTAAAATAAAGCAGGTGCCTAAGTCACCACACATGTAACCAATTTTATCCCTCATACCAAAGGGCTTAATTGCAGCTATTCTTATTTTTTCATCATTTAAAACTTTGGTACTCATAGAGCTAACCCTCTTAATTCTCATGTAATAAAAATATTAAGAATCTATTGCGATTTTGTATACCACTTCCTATTTGTGTCATACAGGTAAGTAATGCTGAGAATAATTGGTATGACATGATTGTTTGTTGTTGGCGGTCACATAAATAAAAAACCCAAGATAATTACTCTGATAATTGTGATTTTATTCACATTGTTATTGCTTGTTTTTTTAAAGTTTATTTTTAAACTTTTTAGGGGCGTGAAAGTGGTTTACCAAATAATTTATTTTTAAATGAATTGTTTATTGTTTTTTAAC
>NZ_JAHWLU010000070.1:0-26004 GCF_022134725.1 Buttiauxella sp. S19-1 | reverse complement strand
TTGTCGGGACTATCGATTTCCAGCTTAACGGCAAGTCAATCGAACAGCGTCCGTTAATGGTGATGCAGCCAGTGGAAGAGGGTGGTTTCTTTAGCCGGATGTGGGACTTTGTGATGATGAAGTTCCATTCGTGGTTCGGCAGCTGGTTTGCCTAATCCCTCCTTCATACTTCGAGCCGCAGATGCGTTGGCTGCACTCGTGAACCCCAGTCACTTACTTATGTAAGCTCCTGGGGCTTCACTCCTTTGCCGCCTTTCTGCGACTCGAATTATTTTGGAGGACTATTTTGCTATTTCCATTGCAGGGCAAGATTTTCCGCCGTGGCAAACGCCACAAACTCGGCGTCGGGTTGTTCGTTGCTGATTAGCAAATCAAATGCGGAAAGTGGCCCCATGCAGGCTGCGCGAACTTTGCCAAATTTACTGCTGTCGACGACAAGTACACGCTGTTGTGCCATCGCTAATGCCCAGTTTTTTACGGGTAATTCATCAAGATTAAAACAGGTTGCGCCATGACGAGGGTGAACGCCTGCCGCTGAGAAAAAAGCGATGTCCGGGCAAAAATTATTCAGGCATTCCTGGAAATTAATCGGCTTGAAAATCGCATTGCTGGCGTGAAATTCACCGCCACTTAAAATCACCCGACAGCCGGGTTTATCCTGCAACGCCAGAAAAGTGTTTAACGAATAACAAACGCCGGTAAATTCCAGAGAGTCATCGATGGCTTCAATGATGTACGGCGTTGTGGTGCCGCAGTCAAAAAATACCGTTTGATGCGGGCGCACCAGTGCCGCTGCGAGGCGTGCAGCGTGGCGTTTTTCCTCAATGCAACGGGTTTTCTGGTCACTTAGCAGATAGTGATTGGCGGTGACGCTACGGGGTTCGAGAACCACATAACCGCCCAGCAGTACGACCGGCCCAGCGTCATTGCTCAGGTCACGGCGAATGGTCATTTCAGAGACACCTAACAAAGCAGATGCTTCTTTGAGGTGAATTTTGTCGCTGCGTTTAAGCGCCTGAATCAGGCGGTTGATGCGTTCGTCGCGCCGGGTTTCCATGATGAGCAGCTAAACCTTTTTGTGCCCTCTCCAGGCGGAGAGGGTTAGGGTGAGGGCGTTAATTAACGCATCTTACCTTTGCAAAAACAGTTAGTCACGCACCCAGCCTTTGCGGATGAACAGGGCAAAACAGAAACGATAAGCCTGATGCAGGCTTGCATACATCTGTTTGCCAAGCAGGTTCCATACCATTTGTGCCAGCAGGCAAGAACAGAGTCCGACCAGCAACCCACCGAGCATATCCAGCGGCCAGTGCACGCCGAGATAAACTCGCGACCAGGCGATGACGCAACCGATGGCAAACAACAGCACACCCGACCACACACGATGCCAGAGCAAAAATGCCAGCGCGAAGGTGAAAATCACCGTGCCGTGGTCGCTCGGGAACGAGTCGTCCGGCGCATGATGCATGAAGTTATAGCCAAATCCAGTGACGAACGGTCTGTCATGCGGGAAGAGATGGCCAATAATCCACGATAACGACACGCTGATAATCAGAGCTAAAGCGGTTTTGATAACCATCATTCGTTGGGCCGCCATGTGTTGGCGTTGGCCCCACAACCAAAGAATGGCAATCAGCAACGGCACGATGCTTATCAAATCTTTGGCGATAAAAATCGCGAGCTTAATTAGCCACTCGGGTGATTCTGGCGTGGCGTTAATCAGCAAGAAAAGTGCCTGATTGAGTTGTTCGAGCATAATGTTTTAAGTCCCTAAACCAGCAAAAATAGCGCCAGGCTAAAAATTCATTGCGCCTTGCTCGGGCACCTGGAGCCAAAAGAGAATTTACAGATTATGTAGAGGATATTAAGAGAACCTTAAACCACAGAACAATCGACCGGTTGTTTGCAACAATGACTATCTACTGCGCTGGCAATTTATTAAACTGCGCATGTTTTTCGTTTCTTCAAGTCATTATCCTTCTGAGTAACTCATGCAAAATAATAAGCGACTGGGTCGCCAGGCATTGCTGTTCCCGCTGTGCCTGGTGCTCTATGAATTCTCGACCTATATCGGCAACGATATGATCCAGCCAGGCATGCTGGCGGTTGTTGAGCAATACAATGCGGGAATCGAATGGGTGCCGACCTCCATGACGGCCTATCTGGCGGGCGGGATGTTTTTACAGTGGTTGCTCGGGCCGCTATCAGACCGTATTGGCCGTCGCCCGGTGATGTTGACCGGCGTGGTGTGGTTTATCGTTACCTGTCTTGCCACGCTGCTGGCGCAGAATATCGAGCAATTTACCTTCTTGCGGTTCTTACAGGGCGTCAGCCTGTGCTTTATTGGCGCGGTGGGGTATGCCGCAATCCAGGAATCCTTCGAGGAAGCGGTGTGTATAAAAATCACCGCGCTAATGGCGAATGTGGCGCTAATCGCTCCATTGCTTGGCCCGCTGGTCGGTGCCGCGTGGATTCATTACGCGCCGTGGGAAACCATGTTTGTGCTGTTTGCGGCGCTGGCGGCATTTTCGTTTTACGGATTACACCGTGCAATGCCGGAAACTGCGACGCGTCTGGGTGAGAAGCTCTCGCTGCGAGATTTAGGCCATGATTACAAGCTGGTGCTGAGCAACGGGCGTTTTGTTGCAGGCGCGCTGGCGATTGGTTTTGTTAGCCTGCCGCTACTGGCGTGGATTGCGCAATCACCGATTATCATTATCAGCGGTGAAAAACTGTCGACCTACGAATACGGGTTGCTGCAAGTGCCGATCTTTGGCGCGTTGATTCTGGGTAACCTGGTGCTGGCGCGTTTAACCTCACGCCGTAGCGTACGCTCGCTGATTATTCTTGGCGGCTGGTGGATTGTGCCGGGGCTGGTGGTTGCCGCTGTAGCAACCGTAGCATCGTCCCATGCGTATCTATGGATGACGGCCGGATTGAGTATTTACGCCTTTGGTATTGGCCTTGCCAACGCAGGCCTGGTGCGTCTGACACTGTTCGCCAGTGATATGAGCAAAGGTACTGTCTCGGCGGCGATGGGTATGTTGCAGATGCTAATTTTCACCGTTGGTATCGAGGTGAGTAAGCATGCTTATCTGTTTGGTGGCAATGGTTTGTTCAGCCTGCTGAATTTGTTGGGTGGGGTTATCTGGCTGGGTTTGATGTTCGTGTTTTTGAAAGATAAGAGTGTGGGTAATCGCACTGACGCGTAGCAAAACCACCCTCACCCTAACCCTCTCCCTGAGGGAGAGGGGATAGCCGGTTTTCACTCTGAGGGAGAGGGGAGTCCGGTTTCCTCCCTCTCCTTTGGGAGAGGGCCGGGGTGAGGGGACAAATTACTTAACAGCCATACCCGCTTGTGCGCCGCTATCCGGGCTTAACAGGAAGATATCCTTCCCGCCAGGACCTGCTGCCATCACCATCCCTTCAGAGATGCCGAAGCGCATTTTACGCGGTGCCAGGTTGGCGACCATAATCGTCAAACGGCCTTCAAGTGCGGCGGGATCAGGATAAGCAGAACGGATACCCGAGAACACGTTACGTTTCTCGCCGCCCAGATCCAATGACAGACGCAGCAGCTTGTCAGAACCTTCAACAAATTCTGCTTTCTCAATCAGCGCAACACGCAAATCCACTTTGGCAAAATCATCAAACGCGATAGTTTCAGCAATCGGGTCATCCGCCAGCGGGCCAGTTACCGGTGCCGTTGTCGCTTTCACTTCTTCTTTCGAGGCTTCAACCAGCGCTTCAACCTGTTTCATCTCAATGCGGTTATACAACGCTTTGAAGGTATTCACTTTATGGTTCACCAGCGGGGTGTTGATGCCATCCCAGCTCAGTTCACAATTCAGGAAGGCTTCAGCTCGCTCAGAAAGCGTAGGTAGAACCGGTTTCAGCCAGGTCATCAACACGCGGAACAAGTTAATGCCCATGGTGCAGATGGCTTGCAGGTCGGCATCGCGGCCTTCTTGTTTTGCTACTACCCATGGTGCTTGCTCATCGACATAACGGTTTGCTGCGTCGGCCAGCGCCATAATTTCACGCACGGCTTTACCGAATTCGCGGCTTTCCCACGCTTCGCCAATTGACTGCGCCGCATCGGTGAAGGTTTTGTACAACGCCGGGTCAGCGATTTGTGCAGACAGTTGTCCGTCAAAACGCTTGGCAATAAAGCCTGCGTTACGGGAAGCCAGGTTGACCACTTTGTTGACGATGTCGCTATTCACACGCTGCACGAAATCTTCCAGATTCAGGTCGATATCGTCGATACGTGAGGACAGTTTCGCGGTGTAGTAGTAACGCAGGCTGTCGGCATCGAAATGGTTCAGCCAGGTGCTGGCTTTAATGAACGTACCGCGCGATTTGGACATCTTCGCGCCGTTGACCATCACATAACCGTGGACAAACAAATTGGTCGGCTTGCGGAAACCGCTGCCTTCCAGCATGGCTGGCCAGAACAGGCTGTGGAAGTAAACGATGTCTTTACCGATGAAGTGATACAGCTCGGTGGTGGAATCTTTCTTCCAGTATTCGTCGAAGCTTTCGGTATCGCCGCGTTTGTCACACAGGTTTTTGAACGAACCCATGTAACCGATTGGCGCATCCAGCCAGACGTAGAAATATTTACCCGGTGCACCAGGAATTTCGAAGCCGAAATAAGGCGCATCGCGGGAGATATCCCACTGTTGCAGGCCAGACTCGAACCACTCCTGCATTTTGTTCGCCACTTGCTCTTGCAGCGCACCACTTCGGGTCCAGGCTTGCAGCATTTCGCTAAACGATGGCAAATCAAAGAAGAAGTGCTCGGAATCACGCATTTCAGGCGTTGCGCCAGACACCACCGATTTCGGGTCGATAAGCTCGGTTGGGCTATAAGTTGCGCCACAAACTTCACAGTTATCGCCGTATTGGTCTGGAGCTTTACATTTCGGGCAGGTGCCTTTGACGAAACGATCCGGCAGGAACATGCCTTTTTCCGGATCGTAGAGCTGAGAAATGGTGCGGTTTTTAATAAAACCGTTCTCTTTCAGGCGGCCATAAATCAGCGACGCCAGCTCACGGTTTTCATCGCTATGCGTAGAGTGATAGTTGTCATAGCTGATGTTAAAACCAGCGAAATCAGTCTGATGCTCCTGGCTCATTTCGGCAATCATCTGCTCTGGTGTAATGCCTAACTGCTGTGCTTTCAGCATGATAGGTGTGCCGTGGGCATCGTCTGCGCAGATGAAGTTGACCGTGTTTCCGCGCATTCGTTGGTAACGGACCCAGACATCAGCCTGAATGTGCTCCAGCATATGACCGAGGTGGATTGAGCCGTTAGCGTACGGAAGTGCGCACGTTACCAATAATTTTTTCGCGGTTTGAGCCATAGTAGAAATTGCATCTTCTAAAGAGAAAAGGGCTTTAGATGTTAACCGAGTGCCGCCCCGCGGTAAACCACACAAGGTGCACAAGGAAATTTTTATCGCGCCGGATGGCTTCTGGTATGCTTAACAAACTGCAATGTCCGATAAAAAAACATAAGGAGTCGGGATGAACTCTCAATCCCAGGCAAGCAAATCCCCCGAGCAGCTACGCGCTATGGTCGCCGGGACACTGGCCAATTTTCAGCACCCCACCCTCAAACATAATCTGACCGCCCTAAAAGCCCTGCATCATGTCGCGATGCTCGATGACACGTTACACGTCGAGCTGTTGATGCCGTTCGCCTGGCGTAGTGGTTTTGAGGCTTTACAAGAGCAATGCAGCTCAGACTTATTGCGCATCACCGGCGCAAAAGCGGTTGACTGGAAACTCAGCCATAACATCGCCACGTTAAAGCGCGTGAAAAACCACCCTGGCATTAACGGCGTGAAGAATATTATTGCGATCAGCTCTGGCAAAGGTGGGGTTGGCAAGTCGAGTACGGCAGTCAACCTGGCGCTGGCGCTGGTTGCCGAAGGGGCGAAAGTCGGGATTCTGGATGCGGATATTTATGGCCCATCAATCCCGACCATGCTGGGTGCAGAACACGAACGCCCAACCTCACCGGACGGCACACACATGACGCCGATTGTGGCGCATGGTCTGGCAACCAACTCCATCGGTTACCTGGTCACAGACGAAAACGCCATGGTGTGGCGCGGCCCAATGGCCAGCAAAGCGCTGATGCAGATGCTGCAAGAAACCATGTGGCCGGATTTAGATTACCTGGTGCTGGATATGCCGCCGGGTACGGGTGATATCCAGTTAACGCTGGCGCAAAACATTCCGGTTACCGGCGCTGTGGTGGTCACCACGCCGCAAGATATTGCGTTAATTGATGCGCGCAAAGGCATCGTCATGTTCGAGAAAGTCGACGTGCCGGTACTGGGCATCGTTGAGAACATGAGCATGCACATTTGCAGTAACTGCGGCCATCACGAAGCGATTTTTGGCACCGGCGGTGCGCAGAAACTGGCGGATCAATACCACACCAAATTGCTGGGGCAGATGCCATTGCACATTACGTTGCGTGAAGATCTTGATGCCGGTAAACCGACAGTGGTCAGCCGTCCGGAAAGCGAATTTACTGCAATCTACCGCCAACTGGCGGGAAGTGTGGCCTCAACGCTTTACTGGCAGGGTGAAGTGATCCCGGCGGATATCGCGTTTAGAGCGGTGTAATTTTCTACCCCCCTCATCCCAACCTTCTCCCTGAGGGAGAAGGAGAAAACCGAGTTCCCTCTCCAGGGGCTGTCTCTTAGTCACATCTGCGCGAGTCGGGAGACAGTTCCGTTCACCCAGTGTTCAGTGTTTCACATAGCCACTGAACCGGTGAACGTCTTAGGGTGACCACCGTCGCCACCCTAAGAACCCGGACTCCCGGCAATTTAATCACCGAGCGCCGGGGTTGCCAGGGGGCTGGCGTGAGCCACCTGGCACGTTCACCGTTTTCGGGAATTAAAGAGATAACTGAACACACTGGTGAACGGAAAAACCTCTCATCTTACAGAGCTCAACCTGACAAAATTGCCGGGGTGAGGGCTATTTATTCCCAAAATCAATAATTATTGAAACCCTTCAAAGAAAGTTAAGCGTGAACGTTGTATGTTACGCGCCCTCAAAGACTCAACGGCGGGCGCAATGTACGAATTTAACCTGGTGTTACTGCTGCTTCAGCAGATGTGCGTCTATCTGGTTATCGCCTGGTTGATGAGTAAAACGCGGCTGTTTATCCCGCTGATGCAGGTCACCGTTCGTTTACCACACAAATTACTCTGCTACGTCACCTTCTCCATTTTTTGCATTATGGGTACCTATTTTGGTCTGCACATTGACGACTCCATCGCCAATACGCGAGCGATCGGCGCGGTGATGGGCGGGTTGCTCGGCGGGCCGTTGGTGGGTGGCCTGGTCGGGCTAACCGGTGGGCTACATCGTTATTCCATGGGCGGCATGACCGCGCTGAGCTGCATGTTTTCTACCATTGTTGAAGGCTTGCTCGGCGGCTTGTTACACCGCTTGCTGATTCGCCGTGGGCGCAGCGATTTGCTGTTTAACCCGCTGACCGCCGGTGGTATCACGCTGCTGGCTGAATTCTTCCAGATGGGCATTATTCTGCTGATTGCACGCCCGTTTGCTGACGCACTCAACCTGGTGAAAAGTATTGCCGCGCCGATGATGGTGACCAACACCGTCGGTGCCGCGCTGTTTATGCGCATCTTGCTAGACAAACGCGCGATGCTTGAAAAATACACCTCTGCATTTTCTGCCACGGCGTTGAAAGTCGCGGCCTCCACCGAAGGGATTTTGCGCCAGGGGTTTAACCAGGAAAACAGCATGAAAGTGGCGCAGGTACTGCATCAGGAGCTGGATATCGGTGCCGTCGCGATTACCGACAATGAAAAGTTGTTGGCGTTTACCGGCATTGGCGCGGATCACCATCTGCCGGGCCGCCCGATTTCTTCGGCTTACACCTGGCAGGCCATTGAACGCGGTGAAGTGGTGTATGCCGATGGTAACGAAGTACCTTACCGCTGCTCGCTGCATCCAAACTGCAAGCTTGGCTCAACGTTAGTGATCCCACTGTACGGCGAAAACAGCCGCGTGATTGGCACCATCAAACTGTATGAAGCGAAAAACCGCCTGTTCAGCTCGATTAATCGCACGCTTGGCGAAGGCATCGCACAACTGTTATCCGCACAGATTCTGGCGGGGCAGTACGAACGGCAAAAGCAGATGCTCACGCAATCAGAAATCAAACTACTCCACGCGCAGGTCAACCCGCATTTCCTGTTTAACGCACTGAATACGCTGGTGGCGGTGATCCGCCGCGATAACGAACAGGCATGCCAACTGGTGCAATATCTCTCGACATTCTTCCGTAAAAACTTAAAGCGCCCGAGCGAGATAGTGACACTTGCCGATGAAATCGAGCATGTGAACGCCTATCTGCAAATCGAACAAGCACGTTTTCAGTCGCGCTTACGCGTGCAACTGAATGTTCCGCAGGCGCTGGCGCTGGTTCGCTTACCCGCCTTCACTTTGCAGCCGATTGTCGAAAATGCGATTAAACACGGCACCTCGCAACTGCTCGGGGTGGGAGAAATTACCATTAACGCCTGTCAAATAGGCGAACATCTGCACTTGTCTGTGGAAGACAACGCCGGGTTATATCAGGAAAACCCCAGTGCCAGCGGGCTGGGTATGAGCCTGGTGGATAAACGCCTGCAAGCCCGCTACGGCGATGACTGCGGTATTAAAGTGGATATGGAAGCAGACCGATTTACCCGTATTACCCTACGTTTACCTCTGGAGGAAACCCCATGTTAAAAGTACTGATTGTCGACGACGAGCCGCTGGCGCGTGAAAACTTGCGCATCATGCTGCAAAACGAGCCTGACATTGAGATTGTGGGAGAGTGCGGTAATGCAGTTGAAGCGATTGGTGCTGTGCATCGTTTGCACCCTGACGTGGTGTTTGCGGATATTCAGATGCCACGCATCAGCGGCCTGGAAATGGCGAGCATGCTCGACCCTGAACAGCGACCGTACATCGTGTTTCTCACCGCGTTTGATGAATACGCGGTACGGGCATTCGAAGAACATGCTCTTGACTATTTGCTCAAACCGATAGACAGCAAACGGCTGGAGAAAACCTTGCACCGTTTGCGCCATGAACGCATCGATCAAGACATCACCCTGCTGGCACCAAACCAGGAAGATCTCAAATTTATCCCGTGTACCGGGCAGAGCCGCATCTACCTGCTACAAATGGAAGAAGTGATGTTTGCCAGTAGCCGGATGAGCGGTGTGTATGTCACTAACGCGCAAGGTACTGAAGGATTTACTGAACTCACATTACGTACGCTGGAAAGCCGCACTCCCCTGGTACGCTGCCATCGGCAATATCTGGTCAATATGAAGCACCTCAAAGAGATCCGTTTTGAAGATGGCGGCCAGGCAGAGCTAATGCTGCGCGACGGGCAATCCGTTCCGGTCAGCCGCCGCTATTTAAAAAGCCTGAAAGAGGCGTTGGGGCTAAAAGCGATGTAGTTTTTATCCACTCACCGGCCTATACTTGTACAATAAATTGCACAAGTGGAGCTTACATGCAGGTTATTACATTTTCTGAGGCGCGTAATCGGCTCAAAACCGTTCTTGATGACGTTGTGGACAATGCCGATATTACAGTTATCACCCGCCGTGATGCTGAAGATGCGGTAGTGATGTCGTTGGATTACTACAATTCCTTGATGGAAACCGTTCATTTGCTCAGCTCTCCGGCAAATGCGACACGCCTGATGGAATCAATGGCGCAGGCACAGGCAGGTAAAATCTCACGGAGAGAGATTATTGATGAAGACAACGAATAGATTACTCGCATGGACCGATCACGCCTCGGATGATTATCTATGGTGGCAAACGCAAGATAGAAAGACGTTAAAGCGCATTAATAAACTGATTGAAGATGCGCAAAGAAATCCTTTTGATGGTTTAGGAAAACCTGAACCGTTACGTGAAAACCTCAGTGGGTTGTGGTCCCGGCGGATAAACGAGGCCGATCGTCTGGTTTATAGTGTTAGCGACGATCTGCTCACCATTTTCCAGTGTCGCCTGCATTACTAAATCTGCGCACAGCTTCAGAACGCTATATACTGCCCGCTTTCAAGATTTAGAACGAGAGAACCATCACTATGATGAATAACGACGTATTACGCAGCGTGCGCTACATGCTGAATTTGGGCAACGACGATATGGTGAAAATTTTCGCCCTGACCGACACTGCCGTGACTGCTGAGCAAATCGTAACCTGGACCAAAAAAGAAGATGAAGAGAACTTCAAACTGTGTCCAGACATCCTGATGGCGAACTTCCTTAACGGTTTGATTTACTTCAAACGCGGTAAAGATGAAAGCAAACCTGCACCGAAAATTGAACGCAAGATGACCAATAACATCATCCTGAAAAAGCTGCGTATTGCGTTTGATTTGAAAACCGACGACGTTCTGGAAATTCTGACCACCCAGGAATTCCGCATCTCAATGCCAGAAATCACCGCGATGATGCGCGCTCCAGAGAACAAAAACTTCCGCGAATGTGGCGACCAGTTCCTGCGTTACTTCCTGCGTGGTTTAACTGCTCGCGTGCACGTCGCGAAGAAGTAAGCCTTATTGCGGCGGATGACGCTTACGCTTATCCGCCCAAAAAAAATTATCCCCGAGCTTCGTTTTTCCGTTTCACGATATCCGCCATCACCGCCAGAGCAATTTCTGCGGGTGTCTTGCTGCCAAGCGGCAAGCCAATGGGCGCGTGAATACGTTGCAGCTCTGATGTGCTTAACTCCGCAAGTTTTTCTAAGCGCTCAAGCCTGCGCGCACTGTTCTTTTGCGACCCCATCGCACCAATGTAAAATGCGGGTGTATTCACCGCTTCCATCATCGTCAGGTCATCCATGCGCGGATCGTGGGTCAACGCGACAATCGCGGTATTAGCGTGGCAGGGGTGTTGCTCAAGATAGTTAGCCGGAAACTGTTTCAGCAGCGTAATGTCAGCTTTTAGCTGGGCGGCAAAGTTTTCCAGCACTTCTGGACGGTTCTCGCAAACTAACACTTCAAAACCCAACGCACTGGCAAACTCGGCGCAATACAGCGCCACACTCGACAACCCGGCAATCAGCAGGCGTGGAGCGGCGGCAATATGCAGTGTCACCTGTTGTCCATCGCGTGCAACCTGGGTCATATCAGCGAATTCTTTCACTTCCAGATGGCGGCAAGGCTCAGGCAACGTCAGGCATTTTTCCAGCGCAAAATGGCCATTCAGCGCCTGATGCATTTTTTCGAGATATTCCACATTTCCCGGCGTAGCAGGCAGGTATTCGACCAAAATATCCAGCACGCCGCCACAGGGTAGTGCTATCCCTGGTTCCAGCCCTCCTTCGCCATAACGCACAATCTGGCTGGCTTGTTGATACTCACCTTGCGCAATACGTTGTAAAAAATCCTCTTCTACACAGCCACCGGAAAGCGAACCGCAAAAACGCCGATCGGCGGTGGCGACCATCAAGGCTCCTGGTGAACGGGGCGATGAACCATAAGTGCTTAATACCGTACACAACCAAACCGGTTGCTGAACAAGCCAGATACACGCCTGGCGGACCACGCTGATATCAAGGTGCTGCATGATTTTTCTCACTCCGTTGAGCCAGTTGTGAGGGGAGGTCGATATCGCGCTGTGAATCGCTATCTTTAACTTCGATAAAATGAATGGTTTCACCATGCAGCAATTCCCGCGCACCGTTGTCACCGGTTAACTGGCAAAGCTTGCCAAACCAGGCCGGTGAAAACCCCACCGGATGGCCAGGTTGTGCATTCACATAAGGGCGCACCAAAGGGTGAAATTCCAGAGCCTGTGCCACTTCGACAAAAACAGAAGGGGGGACAAACGGCATATCCGCCAGATGAATCAGCCAGCCATGCCACTGTGGGGTTGCGCAAACACCAGCAGCAATCGACTCGCCCAATCCGCTGCTCGCGATAAGCGTAAAGGGAACCTGATGTGCGCGGCACAACGCTTGAATTTCACTATTTTCCGGACGCGTCACCACATGAACCGCAAGGCCAGAAGCCAGAGCATGGTGCAGTGTTTGCGCAAACACGCTGCCATCGTTGAGCAACGCATTGAGTTTATTGCCTTGTCCACCCGCTTTTTTGAAGCGCTCTGCACGCCCGGCTGCGGTGATAATAATGCCAGCTTTCATGTTCAAGACTGATTCCTCAGTGCTTTTCTATTTGCGCCAAAACGCCAATGATTTGCGCAACAATGTTTTTTTTATGAAAATGAGATGTTAATTCTCACATGATTTAAGTTAAATACATATACTTATATTCACTACGGAAATACGTTGAAAATACACTCAATTGTTTGAAAAAAAGACAATAATAATTTAAATGGGATGTTTTATGAGCAATTTTAATCCATCACGGCGCAGCTTTATTAAACGCGCGGTGGTTGCCGGAGTCGCGGTCTATCTCGCCCCTCTCTATAGCCGAGCCTATGCCGCGCTATTTGAGCAAAAAATTCTCCAGTCTCCGAACTGGGATGCGAAAAACAAGCGCATCCGTTTCCGTATTGATGGCCGGGCGAAAGTCATGGGGCATAAAGTTTTTGCGCGTGATATTCGCGCTGTCGATATGCCGCACTGGCCGCAGAAACAGGCGCACGCTTTTATTCTGCGTACCACCAAAGCCGACAGGCTGTTTAATGGTATCGATCTCTCGCTATTAGGCGATGACCTGAAACCGGATCGCGTTGTCACAGCCGTTGATCTGGCGCGTGATGGCCTGGCATTCCCGGCGTTTTACGGCGAAGACATGCTCCTGCCGACCGGCAAAACGCCAGCTTACCTCGGGCAAGCGGTCGCTATTCTGATCTACCACGATTTTGCTCGCTTCCGTTTTGCCAAAGATAAACTGAAATTCAAAGACGAAGTGATCCAATACGGCGCTGAAACTGGCCCGCTGGAGCGTGACCCCTGGGGCACTTTCCGTTTCGTGCGTGTCGGTGGCGCAACTTCGCAAGATGACGACCATTTCTCCAGTCTGAAAGATATGCCGATTTTCCCGTTGTCGATGAGAAGGCATTTGCCGGTCTGGCCGGAAGGGCGTGAAGGCGGCAAACTCGATGAAGAAGGGATGTTCTACGCAGGCCAAATTGCTGACGAACTGAAAAATCCGCCACAAGACTGGCTGGTCATGTCTCGCCGTTACACCACCCAATCTATCGATACCGCGGCACTTGAGCCAGATAACGCCAACGGCTGGTTCGATGAAGCGACCCAAACTTTGCATTTAGTTGTGCCAACGCAATCCCCGCAGGAAGTGGCTGACGAAATGCCGCGCATGCTGGCAAAACGCACCACGCCGGTGAAACAGCTGATTCTGCATCCGTGTTACACCGTCGGTTACGGTTCCAAAGATCACTACAACTTCCCGTATTACGGCGCGGTGGCGGCAATGTATGGCGACGGGCATCCGGTGCGCCTGGCGAACGACCGTTACGAGCAGTTCCAGAGTTCGCTCAAACGCCACGCCTTTGACATGAATTACACCATCGCGGTCAACAAAAATACCGGCATCATGCAGTCGTTCCTTGGCGATATGACGGCCAACGGCGGCGGGCGCAGCAACTTTACGCCGTCTGTGTCGATGGTTGGTGCAACGGCGGCGCAGTCCATTTACTACTTCCCGAAAAGTGATTTATCGGCGGTGGGCATTGCTTCTCGCGCTATTGATGCCGGTTCCGCTCGCGGATACGGCACGCTGCAAAGCATGGCCGCCACCGAAATGATGGTCGATGAAATTGCTGCAGAACTGAAGATTGATCCGATTGAATTCCGTATGCGCAACGCGCTGAAATCGGGCATGAAAAACACCCAGGGGGCGATCCCGGCTGGGGCGATTCGTGTGGATGAAGTGCTGGCAAAAGCTGCAAAACATGAGATGTGGCTGAAACGTGCTGAACGCAAAGCTGAATTTGAAATGAAGAACCCCGGCAAGCGCTTTGGCGTGGGCTTTGGTTGTGTACAAAAAGATTTTGGCACCGGTGCGGAAACCTCGTTTGCGCGGGTAGAAGTCAGTGCTGACGGGCGCATAGCTTTGCATCACAGCGGCGCGGAAATGGGAACCGGCATGTCGACTTCGCAATCGGTGCTGTGCGCACAATGGCTGGGGAAACCTGCGGACGAAGCGCATTTCTCGGTCACGGACTGGAGCACGCTGCCGGTTGTCACCAGCGGCGACCCGTACATTATGTCGCAGGAAGAACAGGACAAACTGGCGGCGAACCCTTCCTGGTCGCCGTCTTACTGTTCGCCATCCAGCGCCAGTAACTCAGCATATTACTTCTCCCACAGCACGCGTGAAGCGGCGCGCCTGGTGTTTGAACACGGCTTGTGGCCTGCGGCAATGTCTATCTGGACCACCGGTATTGGCGGCGGTCAGGCTGCACCATTAGTGGTGCGTATCGAAGACGCTCGTTGGGTAGAAGGCGGTTTAACTGCCGCTGGCATGGAAATTTTAAGCCTCGAACTGCTGGCGAAAAAAGCCCACGAAATGGGGCTGATGACCGGTGCGACGGTACACGTCTTTAACCGCTGGCAGTGGGCCGAAGCCGATTTCAACATTGGCGGACAAAGCAAACGCCTGCCGATTGACGGCCTGTCGGTGCGTAACGGCAACGGTGAATTCACCACACTTGCCCGCGAACATGTTTACTATCCGCCAACCCAGCGTAATAACGCCTCTGTAACCTATTACAGCGCAGTCGGCACGCTGGCTGAAGTGGCTGTGAGCCTGGCGACCGGCGAAGTCGAACTGTTGAATCACCACTCGATTATGGAGTGCGGCAATTTAATCGTCCCGGAGCTGGTTTCCGGGCAATTGCAGGGCGGGCTGGCGATGGGTATCGGCCACGCGCTACACGAATATTTACCGCTTTATGAAGACGGACCCGGCAACGGCACATGGAACTTCAACCGTTATCACCTGCCGCGTGCCAGCGACGTTGCGGTCTGGAAACAGACTGGCGATGTGCTGCCTGCGCTTTCGGAAACCGACCCGCCAAAAGGTATGGCTGAAGTCGTGATGATCCCAGTGGTTGCCGCGTTGGTTAACGCCATCGCCGACGCCACCGGCCACCGTTTCCGTGATTTGCCTGTCCGTGCTGAAAATATTCGTGAGGTATTACCATGAGCATCAAAACTAAACCAATGACGCTGACCATCAACAACAAATCGTACGGCCCAATCGACGTGCCTGAAGGGTTGATGATGATCGATTTCCTGCATGAATATGTCTATTTGACCGGCTCACGTCTGGGTTGCGGGCAGGGGATTTGCCACGCCTGCGTGGCGATTGTTGATAACCCAAGCGGCACCAGCGAAGAAGTGCGCACCTGCATCACCGGCGCGCATTTCTTTAACGGCAAAAAAGTGCGCACCGTTGAAGGCCACGCCAAAGTTGATGAACAAGGCGAAGTGGTCGAGCTTTCACCAATTCAGCAATCTTTCCTCGATCATTACAGCTTCCAGTGCGGCTACTGCACACCGGGCTTTGTCAATGCGGCGACGATTTTCGTTGAAAAACTCAAGCGCGAACCGATTGCCCGTGAAGAACTGGAAGGGGCGATTTCTACTGCGCTGGAAAACCATATCTGCCGCTGTACCGGCTACGTGCGCTACTACGAAGCGGTGCGTGATGTGGTGCTGAAAACGCCAGGATTAGTGAAGGAGGCGGTGAAATGAAAAAACGTCTTGCGCTAATTGTGCTGGCGATTGTCGTCATTATTGTGGCGATTTTGTACTGGCGGGAATACCGCACGTATGACGGCCCGGTGCAGAAAGTGACCGCCAGCAAGGAACAAATCGAACGTGGTCGTTATCTGGCAAAAGCCGCTGACTGCGCGGCTTGCCACACCGCATCTGGCGGCGCACCACTGGCGGGCGGCTATCCGTTAGAGTCCCCTTACGGCACCATTTATGGCAGCAACCTGACGCCCTCTGCGGATAACGGCATTGGTCGCTGGACGAAGGACGATTTCTATCAAGCGTTGACCGAAGGTGTGACCCCGACCGGGCGTCACCTGTTCCCGGCGATGCCATACACCTCTTACAAAAATATCTCGCGCCAGGATTCAGATGACATTTACGCGTATCTGATGACGCGCCCGGCCGTCAATGTGGCAACACCAGATAACGAAATGAGTTTCCCGTTCAACCAGCGTATCGCGCTGATTGGCTGGAATATTCTGTTCCATAACAAGGATCCTTTACCGGCGATATCTGAAGGTAATTCTGCCGACTGGCAGCGCGGGCGTTATCTGGCAGATGTGCTGGGGCATTGCGGTGAATGCCATACCGAGCGTGGGTTACTCGGACAGATGAAGCTGGATAAAGCGATGCAAGGCGGGGAATTAGGGCGCTTTATGGCTCCTGATATTACGCCAAAAGCGTTAGCACAACGTGGCTGGACGCCTGACGATGTGAAACAATTCCTCACCACTGGCTTTGCCCCGCAGGGCAGCGCGTTTAGCGAAATGCACATGGTGGTCGACCTCAGCACCCAGCATCTGACGCCTGAAGACCAAAAAGCGATGGCGACGTATCTGATGGGCGAAACGCCTCCTGCTGCGGTTCCAGCGCCACTGGGCAAAGGTAACGAAGCAGGGCGCATGACTTATCTCGACCAGTGCGCCGGTTGCCACGCACGTGAAGGCGAGGGCAAACCGCACGTGGCGGTGTCGATGCTCAACAACGCCACGTTGCGCCAGCCAGATGCCAAAAACCTGATTGTCTCAGTACTTGACGGCCTGCCAGCGCAGAATTTCCCGAACGGAGAAAGTATGCAGAGTATGCCTGGTTTCGGTGACCGCTTGAACGATGAGCAAGTTGCTGAACTGGTGAATTACCTGCGCGTGACGTGGGGTGGTTTGCCGGGGGATGTGACGGCGGAGCAGGTGAAAGCGTTGCGGGCAGCGCAGAAGTAAACTGGGCGTTGGGGCCTATGCCGGGTATGGCGGTGTTCCGTTCACCTGGAAGTTCTCCTTCCCCATAAATATCAATGAACGGTGAACGTGTAAGGGGGATTACGACATCCCCCTTACGACCCCGTCGCCCGGCAAATCAATCGCCGCAAGCGGTAAACACCGTTTTTCACCCAACATTCGGGGTCGTTCGCGACTCGTTCCGGACGATCGCTCTCTCACGTGGTTCCCGACCACGTGACCCCGACTGAAGGGTAAAAAACGGCGCGATTGAAGCCGGGAACAAGGTCAAAACCAGCGCGGTGTGGTCTGTTGGTTTTGGTTTTGAAGTTGACCTTGGGTTCCGGCTTCAATCGCCTCCGTTTTGACTCCAGGTGGCCGGGTCCAGCCGTCGGGAACGGCTGGAGGGCGCGATCGCCGGGAGCGAATCGCAACCGACCCGGACACGGAGGCAAAATGGAGGTTTACCGCGCAGCGGCGATTGACTTGCCGGACGCCTGGATTATCAAGGGGTTGGCGTAAACCCCTTGATACGTTCACCGTTCACTAATCTATGTGGGATCAAATAACTTTCAGGTGAACGGAAAATCACCGATCCGCCATAGGCTCCCCTCAGGTGAACGGAAAATCGCCGCTCCGCCATAGGCTATACCACTTACTCCCCATATCTAACCGCTTATCCCGCCATTTGACCACTCACTAAAACTCCCGCTCATTGCACTCCCACCCTATGCCAGCATATCGCTGAACTTTTTATCTTTGGCACTGGAGTGGGTTATGCAACACGCACTAACGTTTGTTATCGCGACCCTGTGTATTCTGGCTATCTGCTATCGCCTTTACGGGGTGTTTTTCGTCCGTAAAGTGTTGAATGCCGATGACTCGGAAATCACACCGTCACATATTCTTGAGGACGGCAAAGATTACGTCCCAACTAAAAAATGGGTTAACTTTGGCAGCCACTTTGCGGCGATTGCCGCCGCTGGTCCGTTGGTCGGCCCGGTGCTGGCAGCACAATACGGTTATCTGCCAAGCTTCTTATGGCTGTTAATTGGCTGCGTGGTGGGCGGTGCGGTACACGATACCGTGGTACTTTTTGCCTCCATGAAGCACCGCGGTAAGTCACTCTCAGAAGTGGCGAAAGCGGAGCTGGGGCCTGTAGCCGGCTGGTGTACTGGCCTGGCGATGTTATTTATCATCACGATTACCATGGCAGGTTTGTCGATGGTGGTGGTTCACGCACTGGAACGTAACCCGTGGGGCACCTTCGCGGTGTTCATGACCATCCCGGTGGCGATTGGTGTCGGTCTGTGGGAGCGTTTCACCGGCAGCATGCGTGGTGCAACCTGGGTTGGTATTATCGTGATTTTCGCCTGTGTGATTGCAGGGCCGTATATTCAGGAATCTGCTTTCGGTGAATGGCTGAGTTTCCGCGCATCTACCGTCAGTTTGGTTCTGCCATTCTATGCATTTTTTGCCACCGCACTGCCTGTGTGGATGCTGCTTACGCCGCGTGGTTACCTCTCCAGCTTTATGAAAATCGGCGTATTCGGTGCGCTGGTGATTGGTGTGGTGTTCATTAACCCGGAAATTCAGTTCCCGGCGGTGACGCAATTTATTCACGGTAACGGCCCGGTATTAGCAGGCCCAGTCTGGCCGTTTATCTCTATCACCATCGCCTGTGGCGCGATTTCTGGTTTCCACGCGTTTATCGGTTCCGGTACCACGCCGAAGCAAATCGATAAATGGAACGACATCCTGCCAGTGGCTTTCGGTGCGATGCTGGCTGAATGTGTGGTCGGTGTGATGGCGTTAATCGCGGCAACCGCTCTGCATCCTGCGGATTACTTCGCCATCAACGCGACACCTGAAGTCTTTGCCGGTCTTGGCATGGATGTGGTCAATCTGCCACAGCTTAGCGAATCCATCGGCCTGGATTTATACGGGCGTACCGGTGGGGCAGTGACTCTGGCAGTCGGGATGGCAGACATCTTCACGCGTATCCCGTGGTTCAGCCATTTAGCCTCGTATTTCTTCCAGTTCGTCATCATGTTTGAAGCGGTATTTATCCTGACTGCGGTAGATTCCGGTACCCGTGTTGCGCGTTACTTGCTGCAAGATTTCCTCGGCGACATCTGGTCTCCGCTGAAACGCACCAACTGGATGCCTGGCGCAATTGGTTGCAGCATCGTGGCCTGCGTGTTGTGGGGTTATCTGCTGAACTCCGGTGACATCAACTCAGTGTGGGCGCTGTTTGGGGTATCGAACCAACTGATGGCTTCCATTGGCCTGATGATCGGTGCGACCATTATTCTGCGTATGTCGGAAAAACGCTGGTACGTACTGACCTGTCTGATCCCGCTGTCGTATCTGTATGTGACCGTAAACTATGCCGCCTACTGGATGGTGAAGAACGTTTACTTCAATAGCGCAGCTAAAGGCTTCAACATCTTCAACGGTACGATTTCGATTGTGATGGTCGCGTTGGGGCTGGTGATTATGGTAGCGTCGATTCAACGCTGGTTTGTGCTGTGGCGTGCTCGCGGCAACTCAGAGCCGATTGAATTGTTGTCATAACTTAAGTCGTTATTTAAGCAGTACTAAAAACCGGTCTTCCATGACCGGTTTCAGATTGCTGATAAAGGGTGATAAATGTGTTTTGTAGGGTGGATAAGCGTAGCGTCATCCACCATTTACGCCAGTTGTGTCGGATGGCGCTGCGCTTATCCAACCTACGAAGAAGTTTCGTCATCAGTCTCAGGCCGGTCTTCCATGACCGGTTTCAGATTGCGGACAAAGGGTGATAAATGTGTTTTGTAGGGTGGATAAGCGCAGCGTCATCCACCATTTACGCCAGTTGTGTCGGATGGCGCTGCGCTTATCCAACCTACGAAGAAGTTTGTCATCAGTCTCAAGCCGGTCTTCCATGACCGGTTTTTTTATTGGCAGGCTTTCATTTCTGCGTTGGTCAAATCAGCACGGCTGCAATCCAGTTCACGGCCTGAAGGGCCTTTAGCGGAAGCTTCACCGGCTGGCATGATCATACCGTTCGCACGGTTTTTACCGGTCCAGCTAACACCCGCGCTACCATCTGGAGAAATAGCAATCGACAACACTACGCCCTGGCCGGTGGCTTCATAGTAGTTATCGTTTACTTTCTTCAGCTTCATCTGTTTACCGTTGAGATAAACCGGGCCGCCCTGGTCGATATGCACTTCGCCCGGATGACCTTTGCCGTTAAACAGCGGCAATGCGGCACTCGCGGAAAAGGCGACAAAACCCAGAACCAGCGCCATCGTTTTTAGTTTGCTCATCATTAACTCTCTTATCATTATCGTGCTCAATCTTCACCGTGGTGAAGTCGAGAAGTGGAATATTTCCGGTGCGAGATAATGCTGCCGTGCGCCAGATACGATATTGACTTATATCAAATTGGTGAATGAGTTGAGGGGGTAAAAATTCTTAATATTGATGTGTTGAGGGAGCAGAGAATAAAGCCGCAACGCGTTTCAGGCGTTGCGGCCAGGCTCTTATTCTTCAGTTGCGCGTTTAGGGGCAGGTTGTTCGAGAACCATCGTTTGTGTCTGGCTCAGGCTTATCCCTGCTGCACGTAGCATTTTAAGGATCTCGTACAGCAGGTCGCTACGCGTTGAGCTGACCATACGTGGGCTATTCACATAACCGGTGACACTCAGCACAATCCCGGTTGGCCCCAGCTCTTTAAAGCTGACTGACGGCGCGGGGTTTTCCAGAATAGATTCATGCAGCTTATAGGCTTCGAGCAGCAAATTACGCACTTGCTCCGGGTCGATATCCAGCGGGAAGGTCAGCGTAATGGTTGCCACGCCTTGCGCGTTACCCATCGTGGCATTACGCACGTTCTGCGAAATAAGCTGTGAATTGGGCACAATAACCGTGGATTTGTCACCTAACTGGATCTCGGTGGCGCGCACGTTAATACGGCGAATATCGCCCTCAACGCCGCTGATACTCACCAAATCTCCCACTTTCACCGGGCGCTCAGTTAACAGAATCAGGCCGGAGATAAAGTTCTTCACTATCTCCTGTAAACCAAAACCGATACCTACCGACAAGGCACTGACGATCCACGCCAGTTTGTTCCATTCAATGCCCAGCATCGACAGCGTGAGCATGATAATCAGCACGTAGCCGACGTTGGTGAACAGCGTGACCAGCGAGGCACGCAGGCCCCTGTCCATATTGGTTTTTGGCAGGAAATCGTTATCCAGCCAGCGGCGTGTTGAGCGCAGTACATACCAGCCGACAGCCAGACACAACACGGCGTTAACGGCGTGTGCCGGGATAATATTCATCCCTTCGAGACCTTTACCGCCCCATATTTCGGCAATTTTGATCAGCAACTCCATCGGCGTCGTGGTGCCGAAGGTGCCATTCAACAGTGCAACGGCGGCCATCACCAACAGGCTGGTTTTGCCTAAAGCGGAGAACAGCGTGGCGGCAAGCGAGAGATGGCGGTCATTAAGGCTCAGCGTGCTTTTGAGGAGCTTCCCGCTCTGGGTGGTTGGTGAAAAGACCGCTTCACATAAATCGACCACGAAATGAATCAGCAGATATAGACTACAAACCACCAGGCCAATCCACAGCAGTTCGAACGTGACGAAGCGCGCCAGCGGAATGTAGCCAATCAGCAATGCCATCAGGATAACGAAGGCGGTCAGGCTAATGACCAGATGAATCAGACCGGCAACCGTCGAGCGGGCCTCGGTTTGTTCGCCTTCGGCACTCATTTTTCGGCGGATCCTGTTCACCCGAATCGGTGCAATCAGGCAATTGAGCGCCACCAGTAAGGCCGCCAGTCCGTTGCCAAACAGCGTGGCGGCAATGCTGGCACCGACTAACGCATTCAACTGTTCGATGATGCCAAAGATAAAGATGAAGGTTGCCAGCAAAATTGGGAACGAGGCCAGCGTTTTCGCCAGTGGGTCGGCAATACCCGGCAGACGCCAGGAAGGATGGCTATTTGACAGTAACGCGATACCCAGGCCAGCAATCACCGCTGAAAAATAGGTCAGTTCGACCATCTGGTCGGCAAATTCAAGCACCCATTGCGAGGTGTCAGGCAGGCGGGTCAGGGTATAGCACAACAACTGCATGCTGATACCCAGCGTCAGCGTGGTGCTTAATGTGGTAAAGCAGGCGAGGAAACTGCGACGAAAACGGCCTTGCGGCAGCCAGCGAGGCAGCACCCAATTCATTGGCTTGTCCAGCGCTTTGCGGCCAAATAGCCCAATGGCTAACGCCAGCAGCAGATAAACTGCGCTCCCAAAACGCCAGTCGTCGCTCCAGGCCTGATGCCAGGCCGCACTCACTTGTGTGCCGAAATCGTCGAAACGCGAGGCATCTTTATCGCTTGGGTCAAAGACTGGCGACCAGAAGTTCTCGCCAAGAATACTGCCAGTGTTAAGCGCGATTTGGGTTTTCAGCGCGTCACGACGCAGCCCTGAAATTTGTGATGAGAGGTTTTGCGCCCCCACGGCAATGGCTTTGCTTTGCTCTATTTGCGTGGTGAGCAAGGCCTTACTGTTGTTCAATTGTTTGCGCTGGCTGACAACCTGCGGTGTTTCCGTCAGCGTACCCGGTGCCGGGGCTGGCCCAAGCACATCCAGTTGCCCCTGAATCTGTGCCAACTGCGGAGCCAAAGCAACGGCGAGCTTATCCGCATCACTGACCAGTTTTAGCGCATCGTCATTCAGGGTGGTGAACTGTTTGTCCGCTTTCGCAGTCGAGACGCGCTGTTTGAGTGAATCCAGGCGTTTTTGCAACGCAGGTAACTCAGTGCTGGCGTTGACCTTAACCGGTTCTTCCGTAGCAGATTGCCCGGCGGCGTCATCAGCCTGAGAAAGAAATGGGGTCATCATCAAACAAGATAGCAATGCCAGTAAGAGCAGCGGCATTCTTAATGGTTTACGCATAGAAAGAATTTTCCGGGATATCGAAAAGACAGAAATTGGAGACAAGCGGATAAGGATACTCGGAATTTAGCGGATGCCAATCAGAGTAAGTCTATTTATGTTCCCGATGGCGTCAGGTTGGCGGCCATATGAACCGTGTTGCTCTGCTAATCGGCCACTGGTTTTGTAATGGTACTATTTTTTAATTGGTGACAAATAAATATGGAGCGCATCACAAACCAGTATGCTTTTTTGACTCGGATCTCTCTTTTCTTGCCTCCCCACATAATTCGTTTCCTCTTCCAGGCGGAAAATATCTCTCTTTTTGCATGAACAATATGCTCTAGTATATCAGTCAGCCTAATTACAATAATACGTTGCTGGAGATAGACGTATATGCTCATTACTCGTGATAATATTTTCTTAAATAAAACATTCAGGGATAAGCGGGAAATTTTTTGCTTCCTGGCGACACATGCTGTCGCACAAGGGTGGGCCGAAGATGCTAATAAAATTGAAGCGGATCTTTGGGCGCGGGAGAATCAATATTCGACGGGTTTTGAAAGCCAGATTGCTATTCCCCACGCTAAAACTGCCAATGTTTCCCATGCCGGGGTGATTTTTATTCGTCTGCAAAATCCCATTGATTGGGAAAGTCTGGACGATCTTCCAGTACAAATTATTTTTGGCCTGCTGGTTCCTGAATCTGGAGCGAAATTGCTGCACTTACAAATTATTAATAGCCTTGCAAGCCAAATCGTTGATGACGAATTCAGAGCGCGTTTATTTGCGGTCAACGATGAAGACGAACTATTTCAGTATATGAAATCGCGTATCGCTATTGAGGAGGAAGTATGAATATTGTCGGCGTCACATCATGTATTGCTGGTTTAGCCCATACTCCGATGGCAGCCAAATCCCTGGAAAAAGAGGGAGGGCGTCTGGGGCATCAGATAAAAATAGAGCAACAGGGTGCCATGGGGATCATGAACAGAATCACCGATGATGATATTCAAGCTGCAGATTTCGTACTTATTGCTGCTGACCGTACCATTGAAGAAGAAGAACGCTTCGCCGGGAAAGTCATTATTCGGGTAAAGATAGGCCAATGTGTTAGCCATGCATCTGATGTCATAACGAAATGCGTTTCGGCTGTTGAGGCTCGTCTGAATAAATAACCAAGGTGATGTCATGAAGAAATTAATGATAGAGATAAAGAATCATCTTATGACGGGTATTTCCTTTGCCCTGCCAGTTATTATTGCCGGTTCCCTGATGGTGGCGGTTGCCAAAATTATCGGTCTGGCGATCGGTGAGTCTAATCTTGATGCCTTCGCTAATAGCCATGGACTGGCAAACTGGCTGTACCTCACGCAGGACATTGGATTTAAAATTATTGGGCTAATGAACTATGTTCTCGGTGCCTATGTTGCCTATTCAGTGGCAGGTAAAAAGGGTCTGGCCTCCGGTTTTACTGCTGGCCTAATTGCCTCGCTAACCGGCTCTGGTTTTATCGGCGCAGTGCTGGGTGGTTTGCTGGCCGGTTATTCATCTGAGTGGGTCGCACGTAAGATAAAAATTACCGGCTCGGCGGCAAGCTCCGTCCCGCTGATTATTCTGCCATTTATCACCGTTGGCTTGCAGGTACTGGTGATGTTATTGCTGCTCGGGGATGTGCTGAGCTGGCTGAACACCTCGCTGATGGCCTGGGTTCAGCAGATGACGAAAGATGGCACCAGTACAGTTGTGCTGGCGGCTGTCCTTGGCGGGATGATTTGCTTTGATCTCGGCGGGCCGGTTAACAAAGCGGCATGGGGAACAGCAAATGTTTTGTTCCTGAGCGGCGTATATCTTCCGGCTATTCTGGTTAATGTCGCCATTATTATTCCACCGCTAGGCTACGCGGCTGCTCGTTTTTTACGCCCTGACAACTTTAATCAGACGCTGAAAGAAGCTGGCAATGGTTCGATTATTATGGGGATTCTGGGGATCTCCGAAGGTGCCATTCCCTTCACCCTGCGCAACCCGGCGCGGTTAATTCCTCTTAATGTTCTGGCAGGGACTCTGGGGGCGGTTACCGTTGCGTTATTAAAAGCTTATCCAATTATGCCACCGTTGGGTGGGCTATATGGTGGTTTCACCGTTGGAAACCCGTGGGCTTATTTCATTGGTGCATTGGTTGGCACTGCTGTTATTGCTTTTGGGGCCAATCTACTGGTGAATTTCAATGATGAAGAGTCAGGTATTAAATCCAGTAATAATCCTACTGAAGAGATTGAAATAAAATTTGATTAAGTTTTGCACTTTGCGTAATGGGAGATTGGTATGAAAAATAAAATTGTCCATATTTACAGCCATACTCACTGGGATCAGGAGTGGTATTTCACATCATCGCGTTCACGTATTTATCTCTTTAATCACATCAAAAATGTGATTCGTATACTGGAGAATAACGATGACTTTCCCTGTTACCTGCTGGATGCGCAAAGTGCGTTAATTGAAAGCTATTTGCAGTGGGCTCCGGAAGACAAAGATGTATTGTTTAAGTTAATTGCTGAAAAACGTCTGCTCACGGGACCGTGGTACACCCAAACCGATCAGCTGGTTATTCATCAAGAGTCGCTGGTACGCAACCTCTGGTATGGAATTAAGGTCGCTACTGATGCGGGCAGCAGCATGGCTCTGGGCTATGTTCCTGACTGTTTTGGTCAGGGTGGCAATATGCCGCAGATCTACAAACAGTTCGGTATTCACCACGCGCTTTTCTGGCGTGGTATCGCGGACAACACGCTGCGGGAAACCGAGTTTGTCTGGCAGGGTGAAAACGGCGATCGGATCTTTGCAGTGCAGATGCCATGGGGTTACCACTATGGTGGGCTTCTTGATGAAACTCCGGAAAAAATGGCGACCTTCCTGAATGAAAAAATGTCACCGATTGAAGCGCGTAGTGACCGTGTAAACTTGCTTTACCCGCACGGTTTTGATCAGGCTCCGATGCGTGAGAATCTGCCGGATCTGGTGAAGCAATTCAATGCCTGCGACGATGAACGACACTACCAGATAAGTAGCCC
>NZ_JAHWLU010000069.1:0-26044 GCF_022134725.1 Buttiauxella sp. S19-1 | reverse complement strand
GATCAATATCGTGGCCCGCAGGCCACGAAAAACGTGTGTTTTCATCGTCATCCCTCTTAACTGCGGTTACCGTATTTCTTACGCCAAAGCACAATCAACGAACCGATCAGGCCGCATACCAGTAACACCACTGGTAACAGCATCAGGCAGGACATCAACGCATCTTCATATTTCAGGAATACTGGTGTTTTGCCAAGCAGATAACCCAGCGAGGTCAAAATCAGAACCCACAATAACCCGCTCATCCAGTTGAAGAACTGGAAGCGCGCATTATTCAGACCGGATAAACCGGCAATAGTTGGCAGCAGGGTGCGAACAAAAGCGATAAAACGGCCAATCAGCAACGCAGACAAACCATGTTTGTGGAATAAGCTATGCGCGCGTTGATGGTAGTGTGCAGGAAGGTGCGAAAGCCAATTCTGCACAATGCGCGTATTCCCAAGCCAGCGCCCTTGAATATAACTGAGCCAACAGCCGAGACTTGCGGCGGTGGTTAATAAAAGCAAGGTTTCAGGAAAACCCATAGCCCCTTTGGCAATCAATACACCGACCAAAACTAACAAGCTATCACCGGGCAGGAAAGCTGCTGGTAACAGACCATTTTCAAGGAATAAAATCATGAATAACACGAAATAAAGCATGCCAATCATTCCTGGATTGGCGAGCGTTTCAAAATCCTGGTTCCATAAAGCGTTCAACAATTGCGTGAAAAGTTCCATTCAGTGTTCCTGGCACATCGATTAAGACCGCTGATCAAAGTCAGATGGTAGAGCACGGCTTTGTTATGTGTGTTGTGTTGTTGCCGATTGTCATTCACTGCTCTTTGCCGGTTCGTATTACATTTCCCTATGAAAGCGAACAGGTAGTGAAAGCAAAGCTGATTCTCACAGTGAAATTGCATCTAATTGTAACAAAGCTCTGTGTAAGGCGTCACAGTATTTGTGCTTTGTTGAGGGACGATTTTGATTGCTAGTCGAGGGGCTGGCGAGGGTATTTACAAACGCTGACACTATTGTTGGTTTGCTTACCCTCGCGAGAGGAAAATAACTACTTTTGGCCGTTTGCTGCGGTATCGAGATGAATTACCGGATTATCCGCAAACAAATAGCGATCAGCATTGAACTCGAAATCATCACTGGTTGCATCAAACAGCATTTGTTTAGTGTTTTCCAGGTGTTGCCACATCGCCACTTTAGCCGCATGTGGGTCTTTACGAATCAGTGCCTTAAGAATTTGGTCGTGATCGTCGCACCAGTTGTCAGCGGTACGCTTATCAATATGCTCGTGAAGTTTTTTCCAGTATGGGTTGTGGATGCGTTGGCTCCACATTTTTTCCACGATGGCTGCAAGGGCTGTATTTTGTGATGCCAGAGCCACCTGAGTGTGGAAATGAAGATCCCACTCTGAATCCTGGAAATTGTGCTCATTACGCGCCATTTCCTGAATTTCCATGAGCTTGACGATGTCTTGCTTAGTGACCTGTGTCGCCGCAAATTCAGCGATATTGCTCTCAATCAACTGACGAGCTTGCAGCAGCTCAAAGGGACCAAAACTAGCGAATTCAAACTGTTCATCAGGAAGATTGGTGTATTTCGCCTGATTGGCGATGACATGGATGCCGGAGCCTTTGCGTACTTCGACGTATCCTTCCACTTCCAGCATGATTATTGCTTCACGAACCACAGTGCGGCTCACGTTCTTCTCTTCAGCAATAAAGCGCTCCGCCGGGAGTTTTTCCCCAACCAAATAAACACCGTTTTCGATGCGTTGTTTAAGTTCAGCGGCCAGTTGCTGATAAAGACGACGTGGTTCCATAATATCCATCTGTAGCTCCGGGAAAGGTCCTGCGGTTAACCTTATTTGTTATACCACTTTTCAAAGATAGGCTCCATATTCTGGATACACAAAAGCCGCCATTAAGGCGGCTTTAAGTGCAAACTGAGACACCGATTATGCTAACGCTTGTTTCGGTTTTTGCTGGTCATTCAACTCACTGATGGGTTTGTTTTGCAGCACGGTCCAGATAACGATAGCACCGAGGATGTCGAACACCGCCAGAGCTGCAAACAGTGGGCTGAAGCCAAGGGTATCGGCCAACGCACCAACCACCAGAGCAAACATGGTGCTCGCAGTCCATGCCGCCATACCGGTCAGGCCATTCGCGGTTGCCACTTCATTACGACCAAATACGTCAGAAGAGAGCGTAATCAGTGCGCCAGACAGTGACTGGTGAGCAAAGCCGCCAACACACAGCAGGGCGATTGCCACATATGGGCTGGTGAACAGACCGATGGTGCCTGGAGCAATCATCAGAATCGCGCCCATGGTCACAACCATTTTACGGGAAACAATCAAGTTCACGCCGAATACGCGCTGGAAAATAGGAGGAAGGTAGCCGCCAACGATACAGCCCAGGTCAGCAAACAGCATTGGCATCCAGGCAAACATCGCAATGTGTTTCAGGTCAAAGCCATACACTTTGAACATGAACAATGGGATCCAGGCGTTGAAAGTCCCCCACGCGGGTTCTGCCAGGAAACGTGGCAGTGCGATACCCCAGAACTGGCGGTTCTGCACGATTTTCCAGGCGCTCATTTTCTTGCTGTTGCCGGTCTGGTGATGAGCTTCCTGACCGCCAATGATGTATTCACGTTCTTCTTCAGAAAGTCGTTTCTGATCGCGTGGGTGTTTGTAGAAAATCAACCAGGCCATTGCCCAGGCAAAGCTCAGCACACCAGAGATGATGAATGCCATCTGCCAGCTGTGCATGACAATCGCCCAAACGACTAATGGTGGAGCAATCATGCCGCCGATAGAAGAACCGACGTTGAAGTAACCTACTGCGATAGAACGCTCTTTAGCCGGGAACCATTCGCTACTGGCTTTCAGGCCTGCAGGGATCATGGCGGCTTCTGCAGCACCCACGGCACCACGAGCAATTGCCAGGCCACCCCAGCTTCCCGCCAGTGCTGTTGCACCACAGAAAATTGCCCATGCGACCGCGAAGAAGGCGTAGCCTACTTTAGTCCCCAGGACATCAAGCACGTAGCCCGCAACGGGCTGCATAATGGTATAGCAAGCTGAGTAGGCGGCTATAATGTAGGAATATTGCTGAGTCGAAATATGCAGCTCTTCCATCAATGTTGGAGCGGCCGCTGCAATAGTATTACGTGTTAGATAACCCAGTATGGTGCCCATAGTTACCAGGGCAATCATGTACCAGCGTAAGCCTTTAATCTTTCCCATTGGAATTTCATCCCGTCTTCATAATCAACCGTGTGTCATGCGGTTGCACGTCCGGCATTGCTGCCAGAACGAGTGTTCGATTAGAGGGGTTCATATCCGGGGGTATCACCCGGTACGACCCGTACCTTGCCTTAAAATAAACAAACTGTGGCAATTCCGGTTTCCGTACCGCAATGCGCTGTTCGTGATACCAGCGTCTGATGTATTTCCATTACTGATGTATTGCAACGGCAGGAAAGATAACTTGTCATACAGCTTCAAAAGTTGAGTGATATCACAAAAGTGTCGATCTGCTCACTCCAGGGGATAAGGGGCTTGCAGACCAGAACTGGCGCGGGATACGGGTTCTTTTTAAACACAATATTAACAATAAAAGTGTGGTTTTTGTGACGAATACCACAAAAATCCACTCGGTCTCTGGAAATTGGTGTGATAACTTTATTTGCATTATGCGCAAGCATCGAACTGCTATGAACAGAGGAACCCTACAATGGCCCAGTTTATGACTGAAGATTTTCTCCTGGATACAGAATTTGCCCGCCGCTTGTACCATGAATTTGCAGCCGATCAGCCTATTTTCGACTATCACTGCCACTTACAACCACAGCAGGTTGCTGAAGATTACCGTTTCAAAAACCTGTATGACATCTGGTTAAAAGGTGATCACTACAAGTGGCGTGGCATGCGTGCTAACGGTGTGGAAGAGCGTCTGTGTACTGGCGATGCGACTGACCGCGAGAAGTTCGATGCCTGGGCCGCTACGGTTCCGCACACTATCGGTAACCCGCTGTACCACTGGACCCACCTTGAACTGCGCCGTCCGTTCGGTATCACTGGCAAACTGTTGTCCCCAACCACTGCTGATGAAATCTGGAACGAATGTAACGAGCTGCTGGCCCAGGATAGCTTCTCTGCTCGCGGCATCATGAAGCAGATGAACGTGAAAATGGTCGGCACCACTGATGACCCAATTGACGATTTGCGTTTCCACCGCCAAATCGCGCTTGATGCGTTTGAAACCAAAGTGCTGCCAAGCTGGCGCCCGGACAAAGCGTTCAACATTGAACAAGCTACTTTTGTTGAATACATGGGCAAACTTGCCGAAGTGTCTGATACCGACATCCGCCGTTTCAGCGACCTGCAAGCCGCACTGAGCAAGCGTCTGGATCACTTCGCCGAGCATGGCTGTAAAGTGTCTGACCATGCATTAGATGTGGTGCTGTTTGCTGAAGCAGACGAAGCGACACTGGATGGCATTCTGGCGCGTCGCCTTTCTGGCGCAACCCCAAGCGAGCACGAAACCGCCCAGTTCAAAACTGCGGTTCTGGTTTGGCTGGCTGCGGAATATACCCGTCGCGGTTGGGTTCAGCAGTACCACATCGGTGCGCTGCGTAACAACAACCTGCGCCAGTTCAAACTGCTGGGGCCTGATGTGGGCTTTGACTCCATCAATGACCGCCCAATGGCTGAAGAACTTTCTCGCCTGCTTAGCAAGCAAAACGAAAACAATGAACTGCCAAAAACGATTCTGTATTGCCTGAACCCACGCGATAACGAAGTGCTGGGCACCATGATCGGCAACTTCCAGGGCGAAGGTATGCCAGGAAAAATGCAGTTTGGTTCCGGTTGGTGGTTCAACGACCAGAAAGATGGCATGGAGCGTCAAATGACGCAGCTGGCGCAACTGGGTCTGTTAAGCCGCTTTGTGGGCATGCTGACTGACAGCCGCAGCTTCCTGTCATACACCCGCCACGAATACTTCCGTCGCATTCTGTGCCAGATGATTGGCCGTTGGGTGGAAGCGGGCGAAGCGCCAGCAGACATCAAACTGCTGGGCAGCATGGTAGAAAACATCTGCTTTAACAACGCCCGAGACTACTTTGGCATTGAACTGAACTAATCAGGCTTTGAGGTTGATATGCAATACATCAAGATCCATACGCAAGATAACGTCGCTGTTGCGTTAGTGGACCTGGCTGAAGGTGAAGTCGTTACCGTCGAAGGGGCAGAGGTGACTCTGCGCCAGCCGGTACTGCGCGGCCACAAATTTGCGCTTGGCACCATCGCGCAAGGTGAGAATGTTGTTAAGTACGGTTTGCCGATTGGCCACGCGTTGGCCACCATTGAAGCCGGTGAGCACATTCACTCACACAATGCGCGTACTAATCTGAGCGACCTGGATGAGTATCGCTATCAACCTGATTTCCAGTCTCTTGCAAGCCAGGCAGCGGACCGTGAAGTCAACGTTTATCGCCGTGAGAACGGCTCAGTCGGTGTGCGTAATGAGTTATGGATTTTGCCCACTGTCGGTTGTGTCAACGGCATTGCACGCCAAATCCAGAACCGTTTCCTGAAGCAGAATAACGACGCCGAAGATATCGACGGCGTGTTCCTGTTCAGCCATCCGTTTGGTTGCTCTCAGTTGGGTGAAGACCATATCAACACCCGCACCATGCTGCAAAATATGGTGCATCATCCGAATGCAGGTGCGGTACTGGTGATTGGCCTCGGTTGTGAAAACAACCAGGTGAGTGCCTTCCGCGAAACGCTGGGCGAATACGATGCGTCGCGCGTGAAGTTTATGGTTTGCCAGCAGCAAGACGACGAAGTAGAAGCCGGGCTTGAGCAACTGCAAGAGCTGTATGAAGTGATGCGTCACGACAAGCGCGAACCAGGTAAAATCAGCGAACTGAAATTCGGCCTTGAATGCGGTGGTTCAGATGGTTTGTCCGGTATTACGGCAAACCCAATGCTGGGCCGTTTCTCCGACTATATGGTGGCGAACGGTGGCACGACTGTGCTGACGGAAGTGCCGGAAATGTTTGGCGCTGAACGCATTCTGATGAGCCATTGCCGCGACGAAGCAACGTTTGAAAAAACCGTCACCATGGTGAACGACTTCAAACAATACTTCATCGAACACAACCAGCCGATCTACGAAAACCCATCACCAGGGAACAAAGCTGGCGGTATCACCACGCTCGAAGAAAAATCCCTCGGCTGCACGCAAAAAGCCGGTGAGAGCGAAGTGGTTGATGTGCTGCGTTATGGCGAGCGCCTGAAAACGCCAGGTCTGAACCTGTTAAGCGCACCAGGTAACGATGCTGTTGCAACCAGCGCACTGGCTGGAGCAGGTTGCCACATGGTGCTGTTCAGCACCGGGCGCGGCACGCCATACGGTGGTTTTGTGCCAACTGTTAAAATCGCAACTAACAGTGAACTGGCGACCAAAAAGCCGCACTGGATTGATTTTGACGCAGGCAAACTGCTGCACGGCAGCGACATGAACACCTTACTGAGCGAGTTTATCGACACCATTGTTGATATTGCCAACGGTAAAAAGACCTGTAATGAACGTAATGATTTCCGCGAATTAGCCATCTTTAAAAGCGGCGTTACGTTGTAAAAAACCCCTTAGGTGATAACATGAAACGGCATTTTGATTTTCGAAATGCCGTTTTTTTTCGCCTAATTTTACTCACAAGGATTAGTCATGACCGCGTATTGGGTTGCCCAGGGCGTCGGCGTTCTCGCCTTTTTGGTCGGCATTACCACCTTCATCAATCGCGATGAACGGCGTTTCAAACTGCAACTGGCGGCATACAGCGCCATCATCGGCATTCACTTCTTTTTGATGGGCGCAAGCCCGGCAGGCATGAGTGCCGAACTTAACGCGTTCCGCACGGTTATCTCTTTGCGTACGCGTAGCTTGTGGGTAATGGGGATTTTCATTGCACTAACCCTGGGGTTAGGCCTGGCGAAATTTGATCATGCAATGGAATTGCTGCCGATTGCCGGAACTGTTGCCAGTACCTGGGCGTTGTTCCGCTGCAAAGGGTTGACGATACGCTGTGTGATGTGGTGTTCAACGGCTTGCTGGGTGACGCATAACTTCTGGCTGGGATCGATTGGCGGGACATTAATCGAAGGGAGTTTTTTGGTGATGAATGGCCTGAACATCGTTCGTTTCTGGCGTATGCAAAGGCGAGGAATTGATCCGTTTAAGGTCGAAAAAGAAGTGCAGCAACAAGAGGGGTAATCGGACTATTTTGTAGGTCGGTTAAGCGCAGCGCCACCCGACAAATCTCAGTTATGTTACTCCCTGCCTCGTAAGACAGGGAGCGTTAAACATTAACCGCGTAACGGGTTTTTATCCGCCAGGCGTGCATCTTCTGCCTGGCAAGCCGCCGCTGTAAACAGCACATCTGTTGAGGAGTTGAGTGCGGTTTCGCAAGAATCCTGCAACACGCCGATGATAAAGCCGACAGCGACTACCTGCATGGCAATCTCATTCGGGATACCAAACATGCCGCAGGCCAGTGGGATCAGCAGCAAAGAACCGCCCGCCACACCAGAAGCCCCGCAAGCACACAGCGAAGCGACCACACTCAGCAGCAGCGCAGTTGGCAAATCTACCGGCACGCCCAGAGTATTCACCGCCGCCAGCGTCAGCACGGTAATAGTGATTGCCGCGCCCGCCATATTGATGGTTGCACCCAACGGGATAGAGACAGAATAGGTATCGCGGTCCAGATTCAGCTTCTCGCACAGCGCCATGTTCACGGGAATGTTGGCCGCAGAACTACGGGTAAAGAAGGCGGTAACGCCACTTTCACGCAGGCAAGCAAACACCAGTGGGTACGGGTTGCGACGAATCTTGATGAACACCAGCAGTGGGTTGATGACCAACGCCACACCGAACATGCAGCCAACCAGTACCAACAGCAGTTGCGCATAGCTCCACAGTGTTTCAAAGCCAGTGGTTGCCAGTGTTGATGCGACCAGGCCAAAAATACCGACTGGGGCAAAGCGAATCACCACTCTAACGATGAACGTCACTGCGTCGGAAACATCGTTAATCAGATTTTTGGTGCTTTCATTGCCGTGGCGCAGAGCAAAGCCCAGACCCACAGCCCACACCAGAATCCCGATGTAGTTGGCGTTCAGCAGCGCATGAATTGGGTTTGCAACCATGCTCATCAGCAGACCGCGCATGACTTCTACAATGCCTGATGGCGGGGTGATGTCCGTTGCGCCAGTCACCAGATGTAGCGTTGAAGGGAACGCGAAACTGATCACCACAGCGGTCAATGCAGCGGTGAAGGTACCCAGAAGATAAAGAACCAGAATCGGACGGATACTGGTTTTCTGACCATGTTTGTGGTTAGCAATGGATGCCATAACCAACATCAGAACCAGTACCGGAGCGACGGCTTTCAACGCTCCAACGAATAATGTACCGAGCAACCCAACGGCAATTGCCGCAGGTTTTGAAATAGCTGCCAGCGCGATACCGAGCACCAGTCCAACCAAAATCTGTTTTACCAGACTGCCCTTTGCCAGGCGATTTAGAATACCTGGGGATTGTGTTGCCATGAATAACCTTCCTGTTTAGTGTGTCGTCCCATCCTGGCCTGCACTCTAAGGTGCTTTTCGACCGGATGTATAGATTGGTGTTTGCCTGGTTGAGTATAAGGAAATGTCTCAGGGTAGTAAGTAGTAAACACTGATTATTTCGGTATAAGCTAGTTTTTATAACTAAATTTTAACAAATGTGTGACATTAGCGGCACTTCGCACAGTTGATATCGTAAAAAGAAAAACCCCGCCAAAGACGGGGTCAGAGAAGTTTTTCGAAGGTCGGATAAACGTAGTGCCATCCGACGAAATATTACTTCGCGAGTCTCTTCTGATCGTTACGGTAGTTAACAATAGCGTTAATGATCAATGTTAACGCCAGAATGCCACCCACCACGCCCAGCGAAATCGCGATTGGGATATGGTAGAAATCGACAATCATCATCTTCACCCCGATAAATATCAGGATAATCGCCAATCCATACTTCAGCATGGTGAAGCGCTCAGCTACGCCCGCCAGCAAGAAGTACATTGCACGCAAACCGAGGATGGCAAACAGGTTTGAAGTCAGCACGATGAACGGGTCGGTTGTTACCGCAAAAATAGCCGGAATACTGTCTACTGCGAAAATCACATCGCTCAATTCAACCAGAATCAGCACCAGCAGCAACGGAGTGGCGAACAGCACCCCATTTTGGCGGGTGAAGAACCTTTCGCCCTCGATTTTATCCGTCATGCGCAGGTGGCCGCGAATCCAGCGTACCAGCGGTTTATCGCCAATACCGCCTTCATCTTCTTTCGACAGCGCCATCTTGAAACCGGTGAACAGCAAGAAGGCGCCGAACACATACAGCAGCCACTCAAACTGAGAAATTAGCCAACTGCCGGCGAAAATCATAATGGTACGCAGCACAATTGCGCCCAGCACGCCATAGACCAGCACGCGGCGCTGCAAGGCTGCAGGCACGGCGAAATAGCTAAACAGCATTAGCCAGACAAACACGTTATCCACTGCGAGTGATTTTTCAATCAGATAACCGGTGAGGAAGGCGAGAGCCTGAGCATCCGCTACTTCACGGCCCGATGTGCCGGTGAGATACCACCAGAATGCCGCATTAAACAGCAGCGAAAGCGTAACCCAAACCAGGGACCATACGGCCGCCTGCTTCATGGTCATGGTGTGTGAGCCTTTACGACCCTGAAGCAGCAGATCGATGGCCAACATGATAACGACCACGACAGCAAAACTGCCCCACAGTAATGGAGTGCCGACACTATTCATAAAAGGGTTTCCTTCAAACAAAACAAAAACGGCCAACGTCGGAAGACGCCAGCCGCTAATGCTTGCAACAGGGATCTCGCCTTCCGGCAAGGTCTCACTTACAACATCTATACGTTACATATATATGTTGCCCGGTAACCGGGTGTTTTATTTTTAAACACCGTAATGACGATTAACCGACGAAGAAGTTACTCCCCTTTGCGGGCAGAAAAATATTACTTCCCATACATTTCGTCAACATTTCCCTCTTTGTTTTACACAGCTTTACGCCGATGCATCACGCAGGTGAATGTACTGGGAGATCATCTGCCGGGAATTTCACGCCAGTCTGCGCGCGAATCTCTGTGCTCAGCAACGCGGTGGAGCGTGACGTCACTAAACCAGGATGATTAACTTCATTCTCGGTGACCAAACGAGCAAAAACTTCGGCTTCATAAAGCATAGTATTGATATGTTGTGGGAGCGTCAGATCCTGAGGTTTTCCACCACGAGGGATAAAGGTGATGCGCTGGCATTCAGAGATTTTCTCGATAACCAGCGAACCAGCTTCGCCCTGAATCTCACTTGGGATAGTGGAATCGCTCACTTTGGAGTGCAACAGATTCACGTCAAAATCGCCGTAATTCATCTGCACCGAACCGTGCGCATCGACACCGCTTTCCAGCAGGCTAGCGGTCGCATGAACCGAATACGGTTCGCCCCACAACGCCACTGCTGACGCCAGCGTGTAAAAACCGATATCCATAATCGAGCCGTTGGAAAACGCTGGATTAAAGGTGTTTGGGTTCTCGCCATCGAGATAACGCTGATAGCGCGAGGAATACTGGCAATAGTTGAGCAGCACTTTGCGGATCTTGCCCACTTTCGGCAACGCCTGTTGCAGCGCGATAAAGTTCGGCAAGCTCGCCGTTTTAAACGCTTCAAACAGCACAACCTGGTTTTCACGCGCGCAGGCAATCGCCGCTTCCACTTCACGCAAATTAGACGCCAGCGGCTTCTCGCAAATCACATGTTTTTTATGGCTGAGAAACAGCAGAGTTTGCGGGGAATGCAGAGAGTTCGGGCTGGCGATATAAACTGCATCAATGGCGTCACTCTTCGCCATCGCATCAAGATCGGTAAAGAGATGTTCCACCGGATAGTCACTGGCGAAGGTTTGCGCCTGTTCCAGCGAGCGGGAGTAGACCGCGGTGAGTTTATATTTGCCACTTTCGTGGGCAGCATCGACGAACTGACGGGTGATCCAGTTAGTTCCAATAACAGCGAGGCGTATCATAAACGGGTGCTATCTCCGAAGGGGATTATCTTTGAAAGACTATCATGATGTGTGGGGAAAACCAGTGCTGGGCTAGCGTTTTCTGAGAAGTGCATTCAGCCAAATCTCGTCACGCTCGGGGCGTTTATCTGCCGTCGTCCACATCGTCTCAATTTCTATTTCCTGAATGGATTCCAGTAATTTATTGAGACTGGTTTCATTCATATCCGTAAACCGACGCCCATCTTTCTCTCGCTCACTTTCGCCATACTTAAACGAGACATACCAGGTGCCGCCGGATTTCAGCGCATCAGTTAGTTTGTGCATCACAACCGGTAATTCTTGATTGGGAACGTGGAGCAGAGAAGCGCAACACCAGATGCCGTCGTACTTTTTCTTTGCACTGATATCGGCAAATGTCATTTGTTGAACGGACAAACCGCTATGTTGCGTTGCCAACGCCACCATTTCCGAAGAGGCGTCAAACGCATCAACGATATAACCCATTTCATGGAACGCTTTAGCATCACGCCCGGAACCGCAGCCTGCATCCAGCACCGTCGCACCTGGTTGTAAATGGCGGGTAAAGGAATCGTACAGCGAAGACATATCAACATTCACGGTGCCGTCGAAAAAGGTTTGGGCATTGTATTGGTAATAATTAAGCGTCATCAGAATGTGGCCTCGCCTTCTGCTTTCGGTTCCCACGTGTGGAACAGTCTGTTGTTTTTGACTTTATGCCATTGGCTTTCAAGAAAATCTATCCGCCGTTCTGGCTGCGTTCCAGTCTGATTCACAATAGTTTCATGGAGTGGCAGTTTGCTTTGAATAAAATACTCATTGCGAGCATGAAGCCGCTGCAACAGTTTGCGGCTCGGCAAATGCGAGGATTTACCCTCAACGCCACGGTTGCAGCATTTACACGCCAGCACCAAATTCCACACGCCATTGATATTGTTGACCTCTTCACGCGCAGACCAGGGAATGAAGTGATCAACGTCAGCCAGTTCGGCGTCGCCGGGTATCAGGCTGATGGGTTTAAAACAGTAGAAACAACGGCCTTTCTGGTAACCATTCAAACTGTCCCGGCAACTGGTGATATCTACTCGCCTTTCATTAATACGGCTGAAGAGAAGCTGATTATGTTCATCGAACTCTACCGCAACCAGATTTCGGGAAACGCCCATCGCCCAGGCCTGCTCAACCAGATTCCATCGCGCGTTCGTTTCAAAGGCAAGATTCTGATATTGCTGCCGTTCGCTTAGCTGATAAAAGTTATCGGTAAGCCGAATCCCTTTATGCGTTTTTCGCTCATCAAGGAAAAAGCGTTTCTCGATCTCGCCTTGATTAACGTTATGGAAGGCATCAATCACATTGTTAAACCCGAGCCGCACCGTGGTTTCCGTCAATTTATCCTGCGATATCTCACCATTGTTAAACTGCACACAGGCTTCCAGATACTGACTGCCTCGGGATGTGATTTGCTTTGGAGCATGTAAAAGATGCTCGCAAAGATGGCGGCTAAACGGAACGGCAAGATCTTCAAGCGTGACCAGATCACTACCTGATTTGTCCACATCATACAAAGCGTGCGCGAGGGCAAATTTGTAAGATGCGACGTTTCTTCCAAAAAGGATCACACCGCGCCAATAATTCTCAAGCGTTGGGTCAGCCTGATAAAAATCCATTCACGTTTTCCCGGTTACGGTTTGGTCATGCAGAAGGGGAGTTGGGTTACTGAAACCTGTAACGCGATCACATAACAAATGAAAGGTGATGTAAACCGAGGAAGGATAGATTTAGTGAATTTGTGAGCTGTAAAGGCTGTGCAGAGCAGCAGAAAGGGTAATGAATTGAAGATGCGCTGATTTTTTCAGCACTTAGCACGTAAACGATAGAATGGGGCTTGCAAGGTTAAGCACGACAGGTATAATCCCCAACGTTTTCCGCATACCTCTTCGTGCCGAAGTGGCGAAATCGGTAGACGCAGTTGATTCAAAATCAACCGTTGAAAGACGTGCCGGTTCGAGTCCGGCCTTCGGCACCATATGTATGTAAATAGACCTCAACTGAGGTCTTTTTTTATGCCTAAAATCCAGTCCCCGCAAGGCTTTGCCCCGCTTTTTCAGTCAACATAAGTCAACCTGATTCAATCTACATCAACTTACTGATGTGGGTACAAATACGGGTATATCCCGGTTCGATAATGTTTGTACCCACATAGAACCCTTGAAAGGATACTCAACATGGCTCTGAGTGATGTGAAGGTTCGTACGGCCAAGCCTGAAGAAAAAGCCTATAAGCTTACCGATGGTGACGGCATGGTTTTGCTGGTTCATCCTAACGGCTCAAAATACTGGCGGCTACGCTATCGCTTTGGCGGCAAAGAGAAGATGCTGGCGTTGGGGAAATACCCTGAAGTGTCATTGGCTGATGCCCGGGCACGGCGCGACGAAGCCCGTAAGCATCTAGCTAACGGTGTAGATCCTAGTGAGAACAAGAAAGCCGTTCAGGTAGAGCAGGAACAAGAAGCGATAACTTTTGAAGTGGTCGCCAGAGACTGGCACGCTAGCAATCAGAAGTGGTCTGAGGCGCACAGTGCGCGAGTGCTGAAGAGCCTGGAGGATAACCTCTTTGCTGCCATTGGTAAGCGGAATATTGCAGAACTAAAGACCAGAGATTTACTCATCCCTATAAAAGCCGTAGAGACATCCGGACGTCTTGAGGTGGCGGCACGTCTACAACAACGAACTACAGCAATTATGCGATTCGCCGTGCAAAGCGGTTTAATCGATTACAACCCCGCTCAAGAGATCGCTGGAGCGGTCGCCACAGCTAAACGACAACATCGCGCTGCGCTTGAACTTAATCGCATTCCTGAATTACTTCATCGCATTGATCATTACTCGGGCAGGCCGCTAACCAGGTTGGCTGTGGAGCTCAACTTGTTAGTTTTCATCCGATCTAGTGAGCTACGTTTTGCTCGCTGGTCAGAAGTTGATTTCGAAACTGCTATGTGGACGATTCCGGGAGAGCGTGAGCTACTGGAAGGTGTTAAACATTCTCAGCGTGGCTCAAAGATGAAGACGCCGCATCTTGTTCCCTTATCGCGACAAGCTCTCGCCATTTTGGAAAAGATCAAAAGCATGAGTGGAAACCGTGAGCTGATCTTCGTTGGCGATCATGATCCTCGTAAGCCGATGAGTGAGAATACGGTAAATAAAGCATTGCGAGTGATGGGCTACGATACGAAAGTGGAAATTTGTGGTCACGGTTTCAGAACAATGGCTTGTAGTTCGTTGATTGAGTCGGGTATGTGGTCGAAGGATGCGGTAGAGCGGCAGATGAGTCACCAGGAACGTAACTCTGTGCGTGCGGCTTATATTCATAAGGCCGAGCATCTGGGGGAGCGCAGGTTGATGCTGCAGTGGTGGGCTGATTATCTGGATGTGAATCGGGAGAAGGGGGTTAACCCGTTTGATTTTGCGAAAATCAAGACTTGAAAAAAGTAATGCGATAGCTTTGCTATCCTGATTTTATAAGAGAAAATAATAAATCCATAAGACATTTAGTCGTGAAAATACCTAGATGTCTTGTCAATATAGGATTAGGTGTTTCTTATGAAAACGTTGTTTTAATGGTTTCTTCATTTGCTCATTTCTTGTAACTTCAAAGCAAAGGAAGTGCCAGACTCGGGACATCTTTATATCCATAATAGCTTTGTACGCTGAAGCACATTTCATCGCATCAAATGGCTGATAAATAGTATTATTTATCTCTAATATTTGCGCTTATTAAATTTCGCGATCGCCAATCTGAGCCCCAAAGTATTGAGGTAAGGCATACGGCGTTGTTGTTGATAGCCCAAGCGATGCAGCTCTGAAAGCATCTGCAGGCAACGCTGGGTCTTACGTATCTTTACTTCAAAAATGAAATAACTCAGAACTTGCCTGAAGCACTTTTCCTGCTTAATGGCCACGTACGCTAACTATTATGCACAATGGCTGAATAGTGTTTGGCAGCATGAACTCTATTATCATATTCCTCCTGCGTGATGTTCTCGTAACAGCAGTCAGCTTCGTCCCGACGATAGCGATTACAACCATAGAAAACACCACCATCTTTATTTTTACGCTTCACCATTGTGCCGAGACCACAACGTCGGCAGACAATTTCAATCTCCTGGCATTCTGGATTAACGCATATCCTTTGCATGCCACCATGCATCACCATCGGTGAGCTACATTGCTTGCAGGCGCTGGCCGTATAATCACAGGCAGGAGAGTGTGAGCAGACATAGAATTTTTTATCATTGCGACTCACTTTGCCTGTTAAGTTGCCGGATTCACAATCTGGACAACTCCATTGACCGATTTCAAGAGAATCGCTTTTAGTGATGAGTTGATGACCCATTCTGGCGATCTCCTCGACAAATGCGGAGGTATTTTGGCTATCAAAGATCATAAATACATAGTGCCGGGCGCGGGTAACGGCGACGTAAAATAACCGACGTTCTTCGGCAAATAAATATGGCTCTTGCTCCGGGAGCAGCAGATCTATCAGTTCGTCATTTTCTTTTGCAGACGGAAAATTTCCTTTCTCAAGACCAAGTAGTAGCACGTAATTGGCTTCCAGACCCTTACTAGCATGTGCTGTCTGGTATTTAATATCCAGTAGCGGAAATTCAGCCATTAGCGCCTTAACATCTATATCTTTCAGCTCTCGCATATTTTCCAGGCGATACCGACCAATCAGCATTACAGGTGCCCGACGGGTGCTGTTAAGCCTCAACTCCCGACTATGACAGCGAGCAAGCGCTCTTTTGATTTGCTGACGATAAGCCTCCGCTTTTCTTTGATTGCGGTCTGCTAAGTTAATATCAGGCATTTTTTCCTGTACATCAAGCAGCTGTACTGCGGCATGTTCCACCTGTACATGAGTTGTAATTTCTTTCTTCAACTGTGCTGGGTTTCGAGTAACAAAGGTCGAGCTGAGTTCGTGTATGCGATTGTTAAAACGATAACTTTTGTCAAGAGGCAGCATTTTTGCTGGCGAAAATTGATGGTCAAAGCGGGTAAAAAATCGAAGATCGGAACCGTTAAAACGATAAATGGCTTGCCAGTCATCCCCTACAGCAAATAGCCGCATATTATTCCGGGTTGCCAGTAATGCTTTTAACAGCTTACCTCGTCCACCTGAAAGATCCTGGAATTCATCAACCAGCACATAGTCATATCGGTGATGAAATTGCCCCTCCTGAAGCGCTGTTGTCGCTTCCGCGATCATATCGCTGAAGTCCATTTCGCGTTGCTCTTTAAGATGAGCTTCATAGGCATCGTATACTGGTTTAAATAATGCGATAAATGCCTGAGTGCGCCCCATATCAATTCGTTGAGGTGATGCTATCAAGTCTGAAAACGAAAATTGCCCTTCTTTGAACAGACCAAGAAAGCGGAGCATTAGGTCGATAAATCCTTGCCACGGCGATGAACTAGAGCTTTTTAGTTCATCCAAAAGCGTATTAGTATCACGTAAATGCCGTGGTTCTCTTACCCGATCAAGGATATCGAGTATATTATCTTCAAGCGTTCCCTCGGTTAGCTGATAGCTATATAACTCTTCCAGCCGGGTATTATGTTGTCTATGTAGCTTCCGCTTCCAGGCCACCCCTTCAAGGTATGCAGCCTGATTAACAAAGGGGGCGGTTCTCATTTCCCGATCCACGCCTAAATATTCAATATAGGTCTTACTTACCGGCAAATAAAAATCAGGCTTATACTGACGACGCTCAATCGTTGCTGTGTTTACTTCATAATTTGCTTCGTATTCGAATGGAACAGAATACAAATATAAGTAGTTGGCAACCCTCAGCTCACCCACACTTTTAACCCACCGCCCCGTCAAAGTTATTAGGCGGCAGCTTTGTAGAAACTCATGGTATTCTTCAATAGCACTGAAGTCATATTCACAACGTCCAGGTGTGCTATAACAAACAAAGTATTTAACTAATTGAGTTTTATAATCATCATTGTTACTTATTTCTAACTGTAATTTCTCTTCAATAAATTGGCGCAATTCATTATTTTGTTCAGCAAAGCGTGTAAGAGAACGCTTGACGCCAATACTTTCAGCAACGACACGATTCCCAAAAGCATGGAAGGTTGTTGCTTTTAACTTATCGCCACTTTCAGGTAATCGCTCAGTGATACGTTCAGCCATTTCCCGCGCAGCTTTATTACCGAAAGCTAGCATTAATATATTTTCTGGCTGAGCTAAACCAGCCTGCAATAAATATCCAGCCTTACCAATTAATGTCGATGTTTTTCCGGTACCAGCACCCGCAACGACCAAGGTATGATCTTCATTGGTAACACAGGCTTTACGCTGGGGAGAGCTAAGCGGTTGTGATTCTATTTGATCAAAGAAAGTTTGATAGGATGACAACAGCTGTGGGAGAACTTGTTCGTTGAAGTGATTTCTACCCGATTCTGAAACATCTTCCATTGATAGCTTCATTGCCAGTTGTGCAATGGGATTATTTCCTTCACGAGCAATAAAGTCAGCATCAATGGCAAGATCCAACAAACGTTTTTTTACCAGAACTAACTGTGACAAAGCTCGCCATTCCCACGAAGAAAAATAGTGCTCCCCTTTTTGATAACGTTTTACTATTTCTAGCAGTTCACGCCACTCACCGCTATGCTGAAATATATCCAAAGCTAATTGTTGAATTTTGTGAATTAAAGTTTCAAGATGTTTAAAATCGAATCCGTTTAACCGATATTGCTCACCAGTGGTCCCAATAATAATTCCAGAGTAAATCCATTTTTTATTTATTTTAATATTCTTAATGTCACCAATGGGAAGTAACACACTCACCCCATGATGTTTGAATGAGATCTGACCTGAAGATAGCAATATCGTGTTTGAACGACGACGCAAAAGTCCCCACATGTCAAAAAGCGGATGTGTAGTGATAATGTTTTCGCTCTGCAACTGTGCGGTTAAGTCGTTCATTCTTTATGGAGAAACCAAAAAAATAAGTTAAACAAGGAATATGAAATTACCAGTATCGCAGTGATTGCAATACTGGTAAGGATTTCAATTAATTCACGCCCAACGCTTTATACACTGCATCCACCGGATCAGCGTAAAAACTCACCTGGAACTTGGTAAACAACTCAGTTGGTACTGTTGGGATATCCATAGCTGATGCCATCGGCAGTAGTACGCGCTTAGCCCCACTATCGAATGCTACCTGTAGGCATGCTGCCAGATCCTGCACTGGTTTAATCACCCCCCCCAGTGTCATGCTACCCAGGACGACCATTTGTTCCTGTACGGGCTTAGCCAGCAGCATAGAGCAAAAGGCAATCAACGATGCAAGGCTGGTTGTTGTGCTCGGACCGGTGCTATGAAGCTCAACCACATGCAAATGATATTCATGCTCAGAGAATTTTGCTGCTGCACTAATACGGCTCAAGTTGCCTTTGAAATAGTCGAAACCAACACGAACAGCTTCTTTCGCCGCTGTATTCGATCCCAAGCCTGAAACGGCATGTTTACCATTTCCCGCCATCATTTGGGTTTCAAACCGGTATAGGCCAGTCATCCCTGAGTCTGCCTGAGTAACCAAATGTACTACACCAGGTTTTTGCATCCCCGCAGGAATCAGTTCGCTCCCGCCTTGTTCTGGCACACTGACGAAAAATTCTTCCAGACTGTCGTTATCGATGTAGCTGAAATTCACATCAAAGAACTCGAGGCCGCCAAGTTTTTTGAGCTGTTCTTTCACCCGGCGTCGTACTTCCATCGCATACGTCAGGCATACGCGTACATCTTCTTTATCGTAGGCCCCATCCGGATGCATTAGTTTTAACAGGCCAGATACAGTGCGGCGTACAGCAATTACATCACGCTGATTGAGGTTGTTACCCAGCTTGAAGAATTTATCAATCGCGTCTGAGAAGCTACGTTTACGCATTTCACGCATGTACTCGGCGAGATAATCAGTGATCAAACCGTAGCGGTTGGTGAAAAATTCCGGGCGCATTTTGGGAATTTCCCAGCCAGGAATATAGGCGTGGAAGCGATCAAAAAATGCAGTATCGATCATTGCATCCGGGAATGGCGCGAGTAAATGGCTAGTTTTCACAAGCGTATCGACGCTCTGATTGATATTGCCGACGAACACCATAGAGGCTTTTCCTTCTATGGAGTCACGTCCGCGAGAGAACGAGCCGGACGCCATGTAATCCTTCATGATCTGCACGCCATCTTTGTCTTTGAAGGTGATCCCTGCCACTTCATCGAATGCCACCACGTCCCACATGCCGACCAAACCAATCTGACGGCTGGCCATATTGTAAAACAGGTTAGCCACGGTGGTTTGCCCACCAGAAACCAGTAATGAATTCGGTGAGCACTCCTTATAGACGTGGCTTTTACCGGTTCCACGCGGTCCGAGTTCGCAGACGTTATAGTTGTTCTCCACAAACGGGATCATGCGTGCAATCAGATGCCATTTAGTGCGCGACTCAATATTAGCAGGCTCCATCCCTACAGAGCGCAGCAGCACGTCAATCCACTGGTCCCGATCAAATTGTTTGCGCGCCTCAAAGACTTCTTCCATATCCATGCTCGGCATCTGAATAGGTTTTAGCGTCATTAGTGAGAACGGAGATGTTTTTTGTCCTTCCTCGTAGAAATAGTTCACGGTGATCATGCACCAGATACCACCCATTAGTAGCTTCTCGTTATCTTTAACCATCTGCGATGGTACCAGGGCATCCTTAATGCCCAAGTTAGATAGCTGAGCCTCGTAAACGTCTTTCTTTTGATTTAGCTTTACGGTGACTTTGTCGATGATTTTGTACGAACCACGTTCACGGATCAGAGATTTTATTTTTTCCGCTTCATCGGGACGAACGTAGTTATCAGAGAGAATGCGTTTAACGGACTGTAAGCCCTGCTCAATTACTTCAGCATCATCCGACGCACAATACATCCCGAGCAAATACTCCAGCACATAGACCGGAACATTCGCCCCTTCTTTAAGTTGTTTAGTCAGGTCTTTACGCACCACGCGACCACGAAAGTGCTGATTCAATAATGAATCCAAGTCCTGAGCCAATGCAGAGGCCATTTCCATGTTATTAGCCGAGTTATCCTGCTGTTGCATAACGCCTCACTTAAAAGAAGTCATCCTGGAATGCCAGGTCGATCGTAATCGGGTAGCGACCATACTCGGTTGCGCTGTCCGCATTCTCCAGGATCAGAACATATTTGTTTTTACGATTGAATGCAGTGCCCATGAGTTTCATAGTCACATCGCGGGTGCGTTTACCCATATCGTCATTGTCGCTATCGAAGCAAACCGTTTCCGTTCCGGAGACAACCTGATTATTTTCATCAACGATAAAGATATTCAGCGTGCGCGGTTCATTGATCTCGTCCACCGCCGTCGTCTGGATAAAGCCGATTTTATCAATGCTATTAACCAGTTTTATTACGTGGTCCCGTGCAACAACGGACACTGGTTGGCGCTGTGGTTGTTTCTCGGCTGCTTTTTTCTCTAACGCGCGAATCTTCAAGACGGGAACACACACTTCCTGCAACATGGCACCGCCATGAACGAAACGCGCACCACCTACAAAGTGGAAACGCTGTACCCCTTTGGGCAACAGGAATTCACTCTCATCGCTTGCGCCTGCGGTATCTGCCAGTTTGCCGTGCCAGCAAAACTCACTTTCAGGCAGCTGATGCCCAATAATGAATCGCTTATTCGCTTCAATCGCATTTGAGGCTTTACTCTCCAACTTCGTTTTATCTTGCTCCACCAGCGCCTGTTGTTGGAACAGGAACCCATGATCAGCAGTGACAAAAATTCGGCTGGCATTAAATCGGTTACGTAAACGTGAGACCAGATCTTTTAGCTCAGTGATGGCACTTCGGCAGGCCTCAAACGTTTTATCTTCTGTTGCAGCCTTATCACCAATGGCATCAATAGTGTCGTGCCAGATATATACCACTGAGGCGTTGCGGATTTGATCGTTCACTTCCTGGTTGTTGGCGTTCTGCAAGTCCTTCGCTTTAAGCGCAACACCATTTACCTTTGCCAGGATAGCGGCGCGTTTTTCAAAACCGGAGGTAGACATCCCATCGGCATATACTACGCCGGAATTGTCAGGCAGATAACTCAACGACTCATGAGGCAACAATGCCGCCATACCTAGCTGCGTGTAGCTCGGCAATACTCCGGTCTGGGAGCGTAGCTCTGCACTGAAATGCTTATCATGATTGATATGTCTGCCCAGCTCTTCCGCCACTTCGTAGCGCAGTGCATCCGAGATCACGACAAATACGCGTTTCACCTGAGAGGTGTCGAACTGACGTTTAACATTATCTTTATAAAAATTATGCTGCAGGGGTATGCCGCTAAACTGCCAGCCCTGCATACGGTTTTCCGCTTCCAGCAGTTTGTTCCAGCCACGACTCAGCTCGGCCAGATACCAGTTGCTGTACAACTCTTCAATGAATTTATCCAGTTCATGCAAGATCATCGCCCCTTTGCTATGCACCGGTGCGGCATATTCATTGAACAAACGATAGGTCTGATCGAAGCGATAAATTTCGTCGCAGTAGGCCTTCCAGAACGCGCCAGTATCAGGGAAATTAAACCCGTCGGTATAAAGGTTACGCAAATTCAGCAAGCGCTCTGCCTGGCGTAGTGCATTCCAGATGGACAGATATTCCGGGCGGGTCTGGCTCCAGTATTTCGCACTACGCTCTGACACCAGTGCTTTAAACGCGTCCCTGTCCAGGGTCGTGCTTTCTTCCTGTAGTTGAGTCACCAGGCCACGGATAATCAATTGCTCGATAGCTTCGAAAGTGTCACATTTTGCCAGCGCATACGGAGAGCTGTAGTTGTAATGCTCTTTCGGCTGCAGTATCTGCTGAAGATCGGCTGCACAATAATCGTATTCCGCTTTATAACGACGATCGTTCCGCCACGCCCCCATAAAGGCCAGGGCAGACGCACGACCTGCAGCAGTAGTCAGCACATTTTTACTCAACCACTCACGATGAGCGTCATCACCTTGTGCCCAAAGATCAGTACAGAACAGTTTCAGTAGCAGGTTTTCCAGCGTCGGCACTTCTACCTGATAACCCAGCTCTAGACTAAGGACTTCCCAGAGGACCTTATCCAGCCCCAGCTTTTTCAGCACAGCAAAAGTATTCTCCAGAGTACTATCATCCTGCTGACTTGCGGCAACGAACTGCTGGATAAGAGCAAACAGGATCTCTTTGGTTTCAAAGGTGCTGGCTCCGGCAACCACTGCCAGCATCTTTTTATCGAGGGATTTTTCTGTCTCGCGTTCGGTAACCCAGCCTTTAAGTAACTGGGTACGTTTGACAGTAAAGAAGGCTTTGCGAAGCTGAACATGTTCACGCAACCCTAGTTGCGGGATGCCCAATGAGTTCAGTGTGATCGAGGCATAGTCAGCGTGGAATTCGGTGCTATAAAGGCGGATATCCAGCAGCCAGTCTTGCTCGCGGGCGGGGACTTCGCTGGTGAAATAAAGTAGAAATTTCTGTGTTGGCTCGTCGATTTCGATTCTTTTTTTTGTGGCGAGCACTGAAACGCCGCGCATATCCAGCAGCGTGACATTGTCGAGATCCAGCTCATTGAGTGAGTCAGTGAAGCGTTGTTCCGGGTCGTGCCAGAAGACGATGCGATTGTCGGTAAACTTCTGACGAAGCCCGGATTCCAGTTCTTTAAATTGCATAATTAATTATCTTCTGGGAGTAGATTCATTCGTTCCCAGATATCAGTTAAATCATCAGGGACAGGAAGTGTACTAAAAATGTTGGTTTTGCGTTTTGAGGCACTAACTGTACCGAAGGACTGGCAAAACTCCTGATGCACAACCTCATTGAAAAAGTGTTTACCATGTACAAAAAACCTAAGCAGCTCGTTGAAGTCTAAAGAGCTAAATTCTTCTTTCTTTGCAGCTATTTGTACAATTAATTGGTCTGGTTCAAGGTAATTGTGCCAGTTTTGCAGCTTTTCTGCGATCTGCTCAAGGTCGTTAGCAATCGCAGGTTCTAATAACGCTTCTTTAAAACCTAAAGCTCGCAATCCTTCCCACAAAGGATTGATAACAGCCCAGAGTGCAGCATGGCTTAGCCATTTATCTTGGTTTTGTGTTAGTCGCTGAATAAAGCCCTGCTCTCCGCCAGCTACTGCTGCACGCATATTTTCGGGAATGGCATGCCATAGTTCTGTAGGTACCACAAGGTAGCTTTCGATACAAAAACGTGGCAGAACAATAGCGTTATCATAGTCATCAGTAATCTGCTGAATTCTTGCGTCATCCCATTCATCGCGATCAACAATCCCTAACCAGTCAGGTTCTTTCCTCAGGATCTCCAGGACATTACGCTTGTTTCCAGCACACTCAAGAATCCAACTTAGTTCCCAATTTGCATTGATTTTTTGAAGAAAATTACTAAATGCAAGAACATCATCTGGACCCTCTACCATCAAAACAGTTCTTCCAGAGGCTGCGACTTTTTCCTGCTTAATGTTCAGTATTAATTCATTAATGCTGGCCATTATCAGCACCTTTTCTGTCATTTAAACTAATACGTAGTCCTAAGTTATCGTATCGCTGCCATAGATCTGTGGCATGGGAGGTTATGATTAGCTGGCCGGAACGTTTCTTAATAATATTCTCCAGCGTGGCAAGGAGCGGTGAGACCAAAGATGGGTGTAGATGAAGGTCCGGCTCGTCGATCAATACGACACCGCCTGGTTGAAGCCAGCGCTGCACCATGAATAGCATGATCAAAACTTGATGCTCACCGGAACTCAGTTCATCCAGCGTATGAGTACCACCATTAGCAAGTCTGACTTGCTGACGTTGTCCCGGTTGAATGTCCTCTTCAATGAACTTCCCTGAGAAAAACTGATTCAGGTTTTTCATCATTTCAGGGTACAGATTGGGTAGGGTGGCTTTCATATTGAACAGCGATGCTTCAAGCTGTCCTTTCCAGTCGGGAGTTGGTGTATAGGTTGCCAACCAGCGTTGATTTAAGTCGTCTTGTACCAGATCGGAAATATTTCGTCTTGGTGTGATCCAACGGCGCTCTTCAGCATCTAAGTAAATAACGTTCGGGATAGACAAATCCATATCAGAAGTGAGCATTCCAAGTACAACCTGTGCACGAGTCACCCTCAACATTTTGATATAGTCATCAAAAAGATGCCCTGCGAGCGCACCCCGTTCAGCAACAACCTCACTTCGCTTTTTATCTAAGCTGACTTCCCCGATCCAACTTACTGTAGGATGCTTTTTGAGTAGTTGCTCAGCAAACAATTTATCGCCAAAGATAAAACCAAAAGTGGCCGGAGAGTAATGAGAACATTTCAAATCCTTCACTACAATCGCAAATGCCCCCCATTGCTGGAGCCATTTCTTAGCATTATGGGTAACTGGTAAGGGTTTTTCACGATCTAGCCAATAACCCAAAGCCTCCCACAACATAGCAATGCCGCGAAGCAGCGTCGATTTACCGCAGCCGTTTGGGCCGGTGAGGAGTACATTCTCCTCCACCTCTCCCGTCCAGTCGTTTTTGAAGCTAATTTCCGCATCGCCCAGCGGGCCAACACTCTGCGTATAAATCGCCGCTATTTTCATCAGATTTCCTCAGGTGCGCTACCGGTAATAGCCTTCACATCCGCCAGTAGATCGCCAAATTTGCCGTAGTTAACCTTAACGCCATCATCCAGATCAATAGTGATACGCATATCTGCATAGTGCCGCAAGCGGTCATCGAAGCTACGCAGCTCATTGAATTTTTTCGTTAGAGCATCGAGCTCTTTTTTCAGACGTGTGGTAGTTGCGCCCGATTCGGCACTTTTAAGCTGATCGCTAACCAGATCGATATTGCCCTGGTAGCGTGCCAGCAGTGGGACCACATACTCGGTACGCATACGCGACAGGGTGGCGTCATTATAGCGGTGCAGATAGACCAGGCACTCAAACGCTTTTTCTTTACCGGAACTGAACAGCCAGTAGATCGGGCGTTTTTTGTACATTTTCATATGATCTTTCCAGAACTGAGTGGAAAGGTAGCGACGAATGGTATCCAGCGAAGACTCGCCTTTTTTCGGTTTGATCGCGTATAAACAGAGACTTTCGGCAATGAAATCGAGGTTTTCCTGCAGATGCTCTTCCCCCCAGACCGTGCGGATAAATTCTTTAACACGAGCGGTAACGTCGTCGTCGAACCAGTCGGAGTCCATTAATGGTAGGATGCCATCTTCATCGGCAGGGAAGGTTTTGTAGGCACCTTTGGCGACTAGCTCCGCGAAACCTTTGTTGCCTTCGTGGGCGTAGACCAATCCTTCGCGATCGAGGGAGTAGCGACCCATTTGGCAGCCGATAGAATAAGATAAAAGCTCTACTAAAATATCCGATTGTTGTCGTTGCTCGAGTGCACTCTGAGATAATCCCTGACCATATCTATAACTAGGGTTTGTATTTAACGATACATCAGACTGATTTACATCTATAGATATTATAGAAGTAAGGTTAAAAGCCTCTGCCTGTATTCTATTATTACACTCTTCCAAACCCTTTAGTTCATTAATTAAAAGGGTTGACTCTGACCGATATTTTAAGAAACCCTGCTTAAGCAGGGGAGTATTCTGACAAACCAATTTGTCACGTATGAAGCTAAATGAACATTCACTTTCATCCCAATCCATCTTGGATAATTCAATAGCCCTTTTTGCAATTTGTTCTGATTCAGTATGATATTTAGTTGAATATGGAACCTTTAATATATCACCAACTAAATAGTTTAAGGTTTGTGTATTAATTGACACATAAAAAT
>NZ_JAHWLU010000068.1:0-26334 GCF_022134725.1 Buttiauxella sp. S19-1 | reverse complement strand
AAGCTCTCTCATAAAGAGAGGGCAGAGACTGATGACAAACGTCTTCGTAGGTCGGATAAGCGCAGCGTCATCCGACACAACTGGCGTAAATGGTGGATGACGCTAACGCTTATCCACCCTACAAAAACCCTTTGTCAGCAAAAAAAAGCCCTCTCATAAAGAGAGGGCAAGGGCCTACACAGGACATACTCTTTTATCAGGCAGAAATTAATTCCGGGTTAGCAGGCATCTTCGCAATATATAGCGCAGGTTTACCGTCTTTATCGGAGCTGAAAAGAATGGCGCTGTCATCCGGAGTGAATGAAGGATGTGGATGCGTGACCTGGCGGCTATTGGCAAATGTTGCCCAGGATGTATCATGACGAGCGACGCGGAAATACGCTTTTTTCGCAACATCGAAGGCATATAAATACGGGTCGTTATCGATGGTATAACCGCTGGTGTCTTTCACATCGACAGGCGTACCGGAACCATCGCCGACTAACAGCGAACCATCAAAGTTACTCATCAGATGTGAGCATGCAGGCATCTGCATCACTTCAGCGTTAACACCCGTGTCCGGGTTGTAGCTATAAATGGTGCGGCCTTGCTGGCCTTTAAGATAAGAAACGTACATCAGAGAAGAGCCGTTTGGCACCCAGAATTCATGCGTGCAGCTTTCACCTTCGGCATGCTCTTTCACTTTACGCACGTTGCTACCATCTTCGTTGACCATCCACATACGCGCATCTACCAGGTCATGCGGACCTTCATGGCAGAAGGCGACAGTGTTGTCGTCGAATGGGCGATAAATCGGATGGCCGAGCCAGTTTTTTTCCTGGTGGATCACTGCACTTTCACCGGTTTGTAGATCAACACGCAACAGGCGGCAGTTTGGACCTTTGTGGAAAAAGTCGTGGAAGATTTTCCAGTCGTTCAATGGAACCCAGTCGTCTTTGGAGATTTCGATTCCCACCAGTTTGCTGCAATCGCTGTTAGCCACCCAGGTGCCGTAACCAACCCAATCATCAGGTACGCGGTAAACTTCACGCTCAACCAGCGTCTCAAGATTCACTTCCAACAGCGTGCGCTCGTTCTTCACATAGTAAAGAGAGTTGTCATCAGGTGAGAGGAAGCCGCCAAAAGTGTTGTCGCCAGCGCCTTCAGTTAATTGCACCGCTTCGCCTGCGGCGATATCCAGCAGGTAGTAGTTCCAGTGGCCGTCAAATTCCCCGGCAAACAGGAGCTTGTTGCCATCATTGGTAAAGCATTTTTGATAGAAGTAATTACGATGACACGTGACTTCTGGTGGCGTTAAGCGGGTGACTTCGACGCCTGTGTCTGGGTCCTGACTCACTTCGTAAACCAGCTTAACCCGCATACCTTTAGCCATGATGCTCTCCTTTTACCTATCGGAATTGATGAACGAACAATGGGTGCTAATTTATCAAAACAATGTTTCAAAGTGTGTGATTGCATTCACTAAAAGTAATATCTGTTGTATGAAATGTTGCAAAGAAGGGCATCAGAACGTTGGGGTAAGCCGCTAAGCGTGATCGCTTTATCAAATATGAAAAGAACACCCCAAAATCTGAAACAACGTTTCATTTATAATTGAAAAGCAGTTTCAACAGGATTACTATTCACCCATCAAAGATTACGGAACAGTGTTTGCACCGTATGTAATTTATGAATTGCGCAGTTAGCGCGAACAATATTTTCCCCGAAATGCTTGCGCTAACAGCAGGCCCGTATAAATAAAGGAAACCTACATGATTCTGGATTCGTTCTCCCTACAAGGTAAAGTTGCAGTTGTTACTGGTTGTGATACAGGTCTGGGCCAGGGTATGGCTATCGGTCTTGCTGAAGCTGGTTGTGACATCGTGGGCATCAACATCGTTGAACCGGCTGAAACCATTGAGCGTGTTACTGCTCTGGGTCGCCGCTTCCTGAGCCTGACCGCTGACCTGCGCCAGATTGATGGCATTCCCGCTCTGCTGGAGCGTGCGGTTGCTGAGTACGGCCAAATCGACATTCTGGTAAACAACGCGGGTCTGATTCGTCGTGAAGATGCGATCAACTTCAGCGAAAAAGACTGGGACGATGTCATGAACCTGAACATTAAGAGCGTGTTCTTCATGTCTCAGGCTGTGGCTCGCCAGTTCATTGCGCAAGGCAAAGGCGGCAAAATCATTAACATCGCTTCTATGCTTTCTTACCAGGGCGGCATCCGCGTACCGTCTTACACCGCGTCAAAAAGCGCAGTAATGGGCGTGACCCGTCTGCTGGCGAACGAGTGGGCACAACACGGTATCAACGTAAACGCGATTGCCCCAGGTTACATGGCAACCAACAACACCCAGCAATTGCGTGCTGATGAAGAACGTAGCGCTGCCATTCTTGAGCGTATCCCTGCTGGCCGTTGGGGCCTGCCAGAAGATCTGAAAGGTCCAATCGTGTTCCTGGCATCTACTGCTTCTGATTACATCAATGGTTACACCGTTGCGGTTGATGGCGGCTGGTTAGCGCGTTAATTCGGATTGAAGTAAAGGTGGATGACGCTTGCGCTTATCCACCCTACGAAATCCATTCCTTTCGGTAGGTCGGGCAAGCGTAGCGCCCCCGACAAAATGAAACGAAATAGAAACCTCCTGAAATCAGGAGGTTTTTTTATATCTATACCCTGGCTAAATACAATGCAGGCATGCCTTCTTCGTCGGAAGTGTAAAGCACCCACTGGTTATCCGGGCTAAATGACGGATGTGGATGTGTCACCTGCCGATCTCCATCAAGAACTTTCCACGATGTATTGTGCTGGCAAACCGCTTTCTGCGTCCCTTTCTGCAAATCAAACACCCAAATAAAAGGATCGTTAAGATCGATATTGCCGGTTTTATGTGGTGCACCATCACCGACGACCAGCGTGCCGTCGTGGTTACTCATCAAGTGTGAGCAAGGGGGAATGGTTCGCAGCAGGCGATTTTCGAGAGTTAACGGGTTGGCACTCCACAAATAGCGGTGTGCATCACCTTCTTTGTGAGCGACGTAATAGAGCGCAGAGCCATCAGGCACCCAAAATTCATGGGTAAAACTTTCGCCTTGCTGATGCTGGCGCACTTTGCGCAGATTAGTGCCATCTTGATTAATCAACCACATGCGAGCATCGATGGCATCTCGCGGCCCTTCGTGACAAAACGCTACGGTTTGATCGTCAAATGGCCGGTAAATCGGATGACCTAACCAGCGTTTTTCTTGCAAGATGACTTGTTGCTCGCCGGTGTGTAAATCGATGCGGATCAGGCGGCATTCCGGGTTGGTGAAATAGAAATCACGGAATTTTTGCCAGTCAGTTAGCGGCGACCAGTCGCTTTTTTTGATCTCAATACCAACCAACAGGCTGCAATCCGAATTAGCAACCCAGGTACCGTAAGCCACCCACTGGTCATCAACTTGGTAAACTACATGCTCTTCGAGAGTCTCCAGGTCAACGCGGCGCAGTTCGCGGGTGTTTTTCACATACCACAACGATTGGCAGTCAGCTGACAGAAAGCCGCCGAAAGTGTTGTCACCTTCACCTTCGGTTAACTGGGTCGCCATTTGTTTGTCCAGATCCAGCGAGTAGTAATTCCAGTGCCCTTCAAATGCGCCGCCGAATATCAACCGCCGACCATCATTACTGAAACATTTTTGATAGAAATAATTACGATGGCAAATGACATGTGGCGGGGTTAAACGCAAGACTTCTGCACCGGTTTCCTTGTCGCGTCGGGCGCGGAAGGAAAGTTGGATTTTCTTACCTTTAGCCATAACGACACTCCTGTTTAATCGTTAAAAAAATGCCCTGCCACGCAAGCGGGGCAGGGCATAGATAGCAAAACTAGCCTACTTAATTAACGCATCGCACGTTTCAGGATGCGGTTACCCTGGCGCTCGAACTCAGCTGCAGTTTCTTCTACGGTTTTCTGGCCGTAGTCGATGTACTGCAAAGAGGTTCCGAACAGGGAAACAATCTGCGGATCGTCAAAGTATGGCGAGGTTGCCAGTTTGTTTGGCAGTGACTGCGCCAGTTTCAGACCTGCAACTGATGGGTCGTTATCTTTGATTACGCCATCAGTAGTCAGCTGGGTTACAGCCGCTTTGCTCAATGGCACACCGCGCTCCAGACCCAAAGCCTCCACGCCCGCCTTCTCGTTGAGCAAGAAGTTAATCAGCATCGCCGCTTCTTTCGGATGCTTGGTCGTTTTACTGATAGAGAACATTTGCGCAGGTTTGAAGAACAGACCGGCATCTGTCGCCCCTGGCAGCATTGGGTAAGAACCCAGTTCAAGCTTCGCTGGTGGCTTAAGGTTGTCGGAATATTTGTTAATGGTGGAGTTCCACATGTACGTCCCCGCCCACTCGCCTTCAATCCACGGTTTCATTTCGTACATGTTGCTCTTACCAAATGACGCATAGTACTTAGTGTCAGGCATCACGTGGCTGTCGATGAGTTTCTTGTACATGCCGAAGAACTCAACCCACTGCTCTTTGGAATAACCAAACTGCTTTTTGGTGGTGTCGATTTCAGGAATATTGTATTTCTGCACCATGTAAGAGCGCAGCAGAGCCAGCGTATCCTGGTGCTCTAACACCACCGGGAAGTATTGCTTGCCCAGTTTGCTCTCGAAGGTTTTACCCGCAGCCATCAGCTCTTCCCAGGTTTTTGGGTAAGCGATGCCTGCTTTCTTCCACGTTTCGTCGTTGAAATAGAACACGCGCGCGGTAACGGAAATCGGAATACCGTTTAGCTTGCCGTCAACCGTGGTGGATTGCAGTTCTTTGGGATCAAACTGGGTTAAATCCAGATCACCTTTCACGGTATTAAGATCGTAGAAGCCAGTGCCGGTTTTAGAGAAAATTGGCAGCCAGTTCCAGTTAGTCTGCATCACGTCTGGCTCAGTACCGCCCGCGATTTGTGTGGTCAGACGGGACAAGTGGCCGTCCCAACCAGTGTATTCAGACTTCACCTTAATGTTTGGATGTTGTTTCTGGAACTCTTCAACTGCCTTCAGAGTCACCTGATGGCGTCCGTTGCCGCCCCACCAGGACATGCGTAAATCCACTTGATCTGCCGCGAACGCAGAACCAGCAGCCATGCCAAGGGTTGAAGCAATCAGGGTACTTAACAGCACTTTTTTCATTATCATAGACTCCTGTCAGAGTGAGATGTTCTGTTCTGTTTTTGCGTCGAAAATATGACATTTTTCCATGTCAAATTTGAAATACACCTTACGGTGAAGGCCCTTTTCAATCATTGGCTTAGCTTCATCGGAAGGGATGCGGCAGGTCATTTCGAAATCAGCGACTTTCAGGTAGATGAAGAATTCATGACCCATGTTCTCCACACGCACCATTTCACCGCTGGAATGGCTTTGGGCGAACGGTTCATCAGAGATTGAAATAAATTCAGGACGGATACCGAAGAAAATGTCCTGATCTTTGTATTCAGCGCAACGCTTTTGCTGGCGCTCGTTCAGCGCCAGCGTGTCTTGACCGACGCTAATTTGCAGACGTCCGTCTTTTTCGATCAACTTGCTCGGGCGAATGTTCATTTCTGGCGCACCGATAAAGCCCGCCACGAACATGTTTTTCGGGTAGTGGTAGAGGTTATCTGGTGTATCCACCTGCATGATGTGGCCCAGTTTCATCACGCAGATACGGTCGCCCATGGTCATCGCTTCAGTCTGATCGTGGGTCACGTAAACGGTGGTGGCTGGCTTGCCGCTTTTCTTGAGTTGCTTATGCAGGTCGGAGATACGAATACGCATCGACGCACGCAGCTTGGCATCAAGGTTTGATAACGGTTCGTCGAACAAGAACACATCCGGTTTTTTCACAATCGCACGGCCTACTGCCACGCGCTGTGCCTGGCCGCCAGATAACTGGCGCGGCAGGCGGTCCATCAGCTCATCCAGTTCAAGGATTTTGGCCGCTTCATTCACTTGCGACTCAATCTGGTCTTTTGGCAGCTTGCTCAGCTTCAGGCCGAACGCCAGATTTTCACGTACCGTCATGTGTGGATACAGCGCGTAGTTCTGGAACACCATCGCGATACCGCGCGATTTTGGTGCCAGGTTGTTGACGACGCGGTCGCCAATGCGTACTTCGCCACCGCTGATGGTTTCCAGACCCGCCAGCATGCGCAGGGTGGTTGATTTCGCGCAGCCAGACGGGCCGACGATAACCATGAATTCACCGTCTTCAATTTTCAGGTCGATACCATGAACCGCCTGGAAGCCGTTGGAGTAAACTTTTTGCAATTTGTTGAAAATAACTTCAGCCATGATATTCCCTCACTTAACCTTTAATTCCGCTGCTGGTCACGCCTTGTACGAAGTAGCGTTGAGCCAGGAAGAAGATGATTATCGATGGCAGAATGGAGATGCTCGCCATTGCCAGAATTTCGTTCCATGGAGCGCCTTCTGTCACGTCGATAGACATTTTGAGCGCCAGTGCAATTGGGTATTTGTCGACGCTGTACACATAAATCAGCGGCCCGATAAAGTCGTTCATTGACCACATGAACTGGAACAGGGCGACGGAGATAATGGCCGGTTTCAGAATCGGCACTACCACATACCAGAGCACCTGGAAGGAGTTACAGCCATCAATTTGCGCGGCTTCTTCCATATCGCGTGGTACGCCACGCAGGAACTGGATCAACATGAAGACAAAGAACCCTTGGGTGGCAAATGCCATTGGTAGCCACAGGGGTAAATAGCTATTCAACATGCCCATTTCACGGAACATCAGGTATTGCGGGATTAACAGCACAGTGCTTGGCAGCAACATGGTGGTAATCAACGTGGCGAACCAGAATTTCTTGAACGGGATTTCGAAACGGGCGAAGCCGTAAGCGACAATCGTTGAAGATATAATGGTCAGCAGAACTTTGGGAATCACATACTGCATGGTGTTCAGCATGTAGTGACCAAAGGTGTACTCAGTACCGGTTTTCCAGCCGTTGACGAAACCGTCGCTGGTTGGGTTTGACGGCCACAGGCCCAGCGTGGTGAAGATCTCATGGTTCGGTTTAAACGCGGCAGAGAACATCCACACCAGTGGGTAGAGCATCAACAGGCCGACAATAATCAGCACCACATAGCGAATGCTACGGCTGATTTTTTCGCGACGTAATGTACGGGCGACTTCTTGCTCTGCCAATTCCGTCTGGCTTGGTGAACCGAGCTGGTTTGTTGGAATATCAGCCATTTTTGCCTCCCTTATCTGCGGAGTAGAACACCCAGTATTTCGATGACTTAAAGGCGATGGAGGCAAAGACCGCCACGACCAGGAACAGAACCCACGCCAGCGCTGCGCCATAACCCATATCGAAGTATTTGAACGCGGTGTCGTAGATATACAGTGAGAACAAGTAGGTGTAGTGAGTCGGGCCGCCGCCGGTAATGATGTATGGCGCGGTAAACTCCTGGAACGCCTGCGTGGTCTGCATGATGAAGTTGAAGAAGATGACTGGCGTAATCAAAGGAACCGTCACTTTGGTGAACATCTGCCATTTGGACGCGCCGTCGATCATTGCCGCTTCATACTGTGATTGCGGAACGTTTTGCAGCGCAGCCAGGAAGATGACCATCGCCGAACCGAACTGCCAGACACGCAGCAGCGTAACGGACATCAGCGCCAAAGAAGGCTCACCCAGCCAGTTCACTGGGTCCAGACCGAACACACCAATAAAGCTATTCAGCAGGCCATCGATGGCAAACAGCGCACGCCATAAAACGGCAATCGCAACGGAGCTACCCAGAATAGAGGGGATGTAATACGCAGTACGGAAGAAACCGATGCCGCGTAGTTTAAAGTTCAGAACAAAGGCGATGCCCAGCGCGAATGCGAGTTTTAACGGGATAGTTAAAAACACGTAGGCAAACGTCACGCCCATGGATTTCCAGAAGAGTGAATCTTCGGTCAACATGTAGCGATAATTTTCAATACCGGTGAACACCGGTGGGTTCATCAAGTCGTACTCAGTAAAACTGAGGAAGAAAGATGAAACAAACGGGAAGGCAGTAAAGACTAACAACCCTATTATGTAGGGCGAAATCCATGCCAATCCCAGCATTCTGTTTTCATTCATACATACCTACCTGGTGGTCAATGGTTTAAAAATTGTTTGATACAAAAATATTCTTGAAACTCATTGCCTCACCCTGGTGAGAAATCTGATGGGTCGAAAAGGGTTGGGCATCATCGTCATATTCATTCCCTGATAATTGATTGATAAATAAAAGATTAAAACACCGTTGTGCTTATCGCTTTTCTGTAATGGATAACAGATTTCATAAACATGTGAACCGTGGTTCTTGGTTTGTAAAACAGCGTTTTAATTTATCTTATTACGATTTGTAACTACGTCATTCAATTCATCAGAGAAATGTGATCGATGTCGAAACGCTGTTTTGATTATGTGAAACAGGCGAGGTTTTAGAGACTTGTGTAAAAATGGACAGAGTTTTTATTGATTTTAAAACTACAAGAGTTGAGAGTTGTTTTTAAGAGTATTCTTGGTGATAATACCCACTGATAAGGAAAATTTACGTTTCATTACAAGGTTGTGGCTTTGTTATTGGCGCATTAACAGAGGGTAGAAATAGCGTTGAAAACGCGTTTTTTACTATCGATGCATGACATGCACCAGGAAAGATATGTAGCCTTTATCCTCGCCTAAAACCTGACCTGTTCCGTTTTTTCTTAACGTCGCGTAACCGTTTTAATTTCCCAACTCAGGAAAGGTACTGCGCGTCCTTTTTCTTCATAAATTAAAAACCGGCCAGTTATGTCTTCTATTGAAATGAAAGCCAATCGCCTGGAAAACGTCTCTCCTTACCCGCTTGTGGCACCGCGCCATGAAGAGATTGACTTACTCGACTTGTTATCCACTCTGTTTGCCGCCAAAAAACAAATAGCCATCATTACACTATTATTTGCTTTGTGCGGGCTGGCAGCCAGCTTCCTGCTACCACAAAAATGGACCAGCCAGGCGATTGTTACCCCACCTGAAACTGAAGAGGTTAGTGAGTTACACCGCGCGATGGTAAATCTCACCGTGCTTGGGGTCGAAACCAATCTGAGTTCCGTCAACTTGTATAATTCGTTTTTGAAGAAGTTTGATTCTCAGCAGCTTCGCGCACAATTCCTCAGCCAATCTCCGTATGTGCAGGCGCTGGTGAAGAATGGGGATGTCGATAACCCTGAATTGTACAAAGCCATCGTCAGGGTCTCGCAAAATTTTACCGCGATGGACAATAGTGACCCTAAAAAATCCACCAATATGCCTTACACCTCCTGGACCCTGGGTTTTACTGCGCCTGATGCTGATGATGCTCAGCAGGTGCTGCAAAATTACATTCAGTTTATTGCCGAACAAGTGAATAAAGACATCATCGCTGATGTAAAAAATGCCGTTGAATTAAAAATAGCATATGAAAAAGACCGTCTGGCATTGGATCGGGTCAACCTTGAAAACCAACATAATGTGAACGTTGAGCGTTTGGGTTACTCGTTACAGGTGGCGAATGCTGCGGGCCTGAAAAATCCGGTATACAGCAATAGCCAGGCAGTGAAAGACGACCCTGATTACTCCATTTCGCTTGGGGCAAATGGCTTAGCCGAAAAGCTAAAAATCGAACAGTCGATTAAAGACGTAGCTCAGTTGAATGTCTCAATACAAAATCGTGAGCATGTTCTGAGCGCATTGCAGGCGATAAATCTTGGCTCAGTTGATTTCACACCTTTCAAATACCAGATGCAGCCTTCGCTACCGGTAAAAAAAGATGGCGCCAGTAAATCACTGATTATTGTGTTGGCGGCGCTGGTTGGCTTGATTGTGGCGGCGGGTTCTGTGCTGGTTCGTGGTGCGATGTCGTCTCGTATGAGAATTGAAGAAATATAATCGCTGATATTGCTGCATAAACGGCTGCTTCCAAAACCTGGAAGCAGCCGTTTTTTTTTGGCACTTACTTCAGAAAATCTTCACGGATTGGGGTGAAAGTATCCAAAAGTGTGCCAGCAGCCAGGCATACGCAGCCGTGCATCACGTGAGGTTCTTTATAGAGTGTGTCGCCCGCGGTCACACGGTGAGTTTCTTCACCGATGGTGAATTCAAATTCGCCAGACAGCACATAAGTTAACTGCTCATGTGGGTGATTGTGCATCGGGCCGATGGCACCTTTTTCAAAGTTAACCTGTACTGCCATCATTTTGCCGTCGTGCGCCAGGATACGGCGGCTCACGCCAGCACCTAAATCTTCCAGTTGAGTATCTTTAATAAAAGTGAACATCTTTCGATCCTTGGTTACGTGAAACGTTGTTTCATTTAAATAATCGTAACCTGAAAATCCCCTTTGCGATAGTTGGCACCGGAGTTTTGTAAGGCCGATCACGCTTTCCTGCCTGATAATCTCTCTGTTATAACCAATGTCATGACAAAGAACAGGTGACGAAAAAATGAAAACAATTGGCTTGCTGGGTGGCATGAGTTGGGAATCGACAATTCCTTATTATCGATTGATTAATGAAGGTATTAAGACGCGTTTAGGTGGGCTGCATTCGGCAAAAATTGTGCTGCACAGTGTTGATTTTCATGAGATTGAAGCCTGTCAGACCAGCGGTGAATGGGATTTAGCCGGTGATATGCTGGCGCAAGCAGCGCTTGGCCTGCAAAAAGCCGGGGCCGAAGGCATCGTGCTGTGTACCAACACCATGCACAAAGTGGCACACCACATTGAATCACGTTGCTCGCTGCCGTTCTTGCACATCGCGGATGCGACGGGGCGCGCCATTACTGCGCAAAATGTTCAGCGTGTTGCTTTGCTGGGGACGCGTTACACCATGGAACAGGATTTTTACCGAGGCCGCCTGAATGCTGAGTTTGGCATTGAATCGTTAATTCCCCATGAAGAGCAGCGCCAGCGCATTAATCAGGTCATCTTTGAAGAACTGTGTCTTGGAAAAATCACTGCCGAGTCGAAGCACTATTATCAGCAAGTGATTAAAGAGTTGCAGAAGCAAGGCGCAGAAGGGGTGATTTTTGGCTGCACCGAAATTGGCTTGCTGCTTAACCAGCAAGATTGCCCATTACCAGTGTTTGATACTGCCGCCATTCATGCTGAAGATGCAGTGAAATTTATGCTTGCTGAGGTGTGATTTTTTCTTTTTTAATTTCAAAAAGATAAATGAAAAATCGAGTATCCTCAGCGCACGCCGGGTCATACCCGGCGTTTTTTGTGTTATTAATTTGTTAAGCAGCGCACGTTTTTTCAAACAAGCTGCACCTCTGACATCCTCGCGTTCTGGCGGTTGAACCACGTTCTTCCGCCTTTTGTTATTTCTGCAACCTGGAGTTTTCCCATGCCTGTTTCCTTGCTGGCGCTGGCGATGAGTGCCTTTGCCATCGGCACGACGGAGTTCGTGATTATGGGCCTGCTGCCCGAAGTGGCCGGAGACCTGACGATCTCGATTCCCACTGCAGGCTGGCTGATTAGCGGCTACGCGCTCGGGGTCGCGATTGGCGCACCGATCATGGCGTTACTGACGGCACGTTTGCCGCGCAAACTTTCTCTCGTGCTACTGATGGTAATTTTTATCGTCGGCAACATCCTGTGCGCACTGGCGCTGAATTATCAATTCCTGATGCTGGCGCGCATTATTACCGCGCTGTGCCACGGTGCATTTTTTGGCATTGGTGCCGTGGTGGCAGCAAGCCTGGTCGCGCCAAATCGCAAAGCGTCGGCGGTGGCTTTGATGTTCACGGGTCTGACATTAGCGAATGTGCTTGGCGTGCCAATCGGCACCTGGTTTGGGCAACTGTACGGCTGGCGTTCGACATTCTGGGGCGTGGCGATTATCGGTGTGGTGGCGTTTATCGCGCTGATAGTTAGTTTGCCATCGCAAAAAGAGGAAACGCCTGCCGATCTGAAGCGCGAAGTGAGCGCCCTGGCGAACGGTAAACTTTGGCTCTCGCTGTCAATGACGGTCTTTTTTGCCGCCGCGATGTTTGCCTTATTTAGCTATATTGCGCCGATGCTGTTGCAGGTCACGGGCATTACAAATCAGGGCGTGAGCTGGACGTTGTTCCTGATTGGTGCGGGGTTAACGGTTGGCAATATTCTTGGCGGGCGCCTGGCCGACTGGCGCGTTTCATTTAGTTTGATCTTAAGCTTCAGCCTGATTGCGATTTTCTCGTTGCTGTTCCGCTGGACCAGCCACGGTATGTGGCTTGCAGAAATCACGCTGTTTCTCTGGGCAATGGCGGCATTCGCCACCGTTCCTGCGCTGCAAATCAATGTGGTGCTACACGGCAAAGATGCACCCAACCTGGTGTCGACGTTGAACATTGCAGCTTTTAACGTTGGCAATGCGCTAGGTGCGTGGGTTGGCGGAGCCGTGATTGCTCATGGTTACGGCCTGACCGCCGTACCGGTTGCGGCGGCAGGACTTGCTGCTATTGGGTTGGTCATCTGCCTGATTAACTTCAGCAATGGCACTGGTCATCAACTGCCAGTAACAGAACACTAATTCAGGCATCCAACAACGCGCTAAGTGGCTCGGTGTAGATTTGCATGCTGTTTTGCAAATGTTCGCTGAATGCCGTGACCAGCGCAGAAGCAGGGCGGTGCAGTGGGCGAATCAGGCTCACGGTAAACGGCACCGCCACGCTAAAGCGCCGCGCCACAACGCCACTGGAAGCATAATCCAGAGCGGTCAACGGATTGACCACGGAAACCCCAACTCCCGCCCGCACCATCGCACACACCGACGCTGCACTGTGCGTTTCCATCACCATTCGTCGCTTAACGTCGTGTTCCTGAAACAGTGAATCCAGAAGCTGCCGATAACTGTCGGTACGCGACAAGCTGATGTAGTTTTCTCCGGCAAAATCTTGCGGTGTCAGCACTTTTTTATCGGCGAGGCGATGCCCGGCAGGCAGAACACAAACTTCGTTAAGCGTCAGCAAAGTCTGGCGGTCAGTTCCGGCAGGCGTCACGGTGTTTTCGGTCAGGCCCAAATCATGGCGTTGTGCCGATAGCCATTCTTCCAGCAACGGCGATTCTTGCGGCACAATATTCAGACTTAGTTCCGGATAGCGTGCCAAAAACGGTTGCACCAATACCGGCAAGAAAGATTGTGAAAACACCGGCAGGCAGGCGATAGATAGCTCGCCCTGGCGAAATTCGCGCAGGCTTTCTGCGGCACTCAGTATTCTGTCCAGCCCGTACCAGGAGCGCTGCACTTCTTCAAACAAGCGCAAGCCCTGAACGGTAGGGTGCAAGCGCCCACGGCTACGTTCGAATAATTGCAGGCCAATCAACTTCTCAAGTCTTGCCAGTTCACGGCTGACGGTGGGTTGCGAAGTATGCAGCAATGCTGCTGCTTCGGTGAGGTTACCGGCAGTCATTACCGCATGGAAAATTTCGATGTGGCGTAAGGTGATTGAGGGCATGTTTTGGCCTTTGTGTTTTGGGTCAGCAATGAGCGCCCTCACCCTGGCACTCGCCCCCAGGAGAGGGACTCAAGGAGATTGGTCTGGTTTTCTTCCCTCTCCCTCAGGGAGAGGGCCAGGGTGAGGGGAGATATATCCATATCATAAATGAATAGACTTGGCAGAAAACGATATTTTTTCTTCTCTTCACTCTATGGCGTAATACAAAAAAATGAATTGTTGCCGGAGTCACCATGCCACGCCCACTGAATAACCCTGAAACTGCGTTGAATGCGCAAAACTTGCTGGCATTGCCTGCTGAATTTGGTTGCCCGGTCTGGGTATACGATGCAGAAATTATTCGCCAGCAAATCGCGCAACTGCGCCAGTTTGATGTGATTCGTTTTGCCCAAAAAGCCTGTTCCAACATTCATATTTTGCGCCTGATGCGCGAACAAGGCGTGAAGGTCGATTCGGTTTCTCAGGGTGAAATTGAACGGGCGTTAGCGGCGGGATATCAGCCGCTGGAAAACAAAGACGACATCGTTTTTACTGCCGATATGATTGACCAGCCAACTCTGGCGTTAGTCGCCGAACAGCAAATCCCGGTTAACGCCGGTTCCGTTGATATGTTGCAGCAGCTTGGCGAAGTGTCGCCGGGGCATCGTGTCTGGCTGCGCGTCAATCCAGGCTTTGGTCACGGTCACAGCCAGAAAACCAATACTGGCGGTGAAAACAGCAAACACGGTATCTGGCATGCGGATTTACCGCAGGCGCTGGAGGTGATTCAACGCTACAAACTGCAACTGGTCGGCATTCATATGCATATTGGTTCAGGCGTTGATTACGGGCATCTGGAACGTGTTTGTGGCGCGATGGTGCAACAGGTGATTGATTTTGGTCAGGATCTGGAAGCTATTTCCGCAGGCGGCGGTTTGTCGATTCCCTATCGCGAAGGCGAAGAAACCATCGACACCAATCATTATTACGGTTTGTGGAATGCGGCTCGTGAAAAAATCGCTCAACGTCTGGGGCATCCGGTGAAACTGGAGATCGAACCTGGGCGTTTCCTGGTGGCGGAATCGGGCGTGCTGGTGGCACAAGTGCGTTCAGTGAAAAACATGGGCTCGCGCCACTTCGTGCTGATTGATGCCGGTTTTAACGATTTGATGCGCCCGTCAATGTACGGTAGCTATCATCATATTTCTGCGTTAGCGGGGGATGGACGTGAGCTGGCGATGTTGCCACTGGTCGAAACCGTGGTCGCCGGTCCATTGTGTGAATCCGGCGATGTGTTTACCCAGCAAGAAGGTGGCAAAGTGGAAACCCGTGCGCTGCCGCCGGTGCAAGTCGGCGACTATTTAGTGCTGCACGATACCGGCGCGTATGGCGCATCGATGTCGTCCAACTACAACAGTCGCCCGCTGCTGCCGGAAGTATTGTTTGATAACGGCAAAGCGCGGCTGATTCGCCGCCGCCAGACGGTGCAGGAGTTGTTGGCTTTAGAGCTTATCTAAACTGTAAAACGGTCCCGGCGCGACTGAGTCCCGCAACACCAGCTTGCCAACAAACGGTGGGATCGCCTCGAGCGACTCGCCGTTTGCCAGTTTTATCGCCTGATTGATAGCCGTGATGATCATGTTATCGATAGGCAAATAAACACTGGATAACGCAGGCTCCAGCCACTGCGCGCTCGGCGCATCATCAAAACCAAACAACGAAATATCTTGCGGAATGCGCACTCCAGCCTGATGCAGCGCTTTCGACGCACCCAGCGCCATATCGTCGTTGCAGGCAAACAGTGCAGTAAACGGGACGCGGCTTTCCAGTAACTCCTGGCACAGCTTGTGGCCAAGCTCCATGCTGGAATCGCCGTATTTCACCCGATCTTCGCTAAAAGCAATGCTATGTTTTTGCAGTGCTTGCCGATAGCCCATCAGGCGCGCCTGGCCGGTTGGCGTGGAAATCGGTACGGTGATACAGGCAATATCGCGATGGCCCTGCTGAATTAAATAGTCTGTCGCTTTAAATGCGGCATCTTGTTGTTCGAAGAAAACGCAGCGATCGCGCGCCTGGCTCACATCGCGGTTAATCACCACCAGCGGCACTTTGATGCTATTCATTAGCGACAATAATGTACGTTCACTCATAAAACGGGTGTACAGCACAATGGCGTCACAGTGCCGGTCTACCAGCATTTGCACGGCTTCGAGTTCTTTCTGCGGTGTGTCGTGCCCATCGGTGACAATCAGTTGCTTTCCCCACACTTCAGTCTGGCGCGAGGCTTGTTGTAATAGTCGGCCAAAGTAGAAGCCATCAAACGTCGATACCACCAGACCCACACTATTACTGCTGCGATTGGCGAGCGATCGCGCCAGAAAATTAGGGCGATAACCTAACTCTTCCATAGCGCTAAACACCTGTTCGCGGGTGGTCTCTTTGACTTGCCCAATCCCGTTGAGCACGCGTGATACCGTTGCTTTGGAAACGCCTGCGCGTAGCGCGACATCCAGCATTGTTACCATCAATTCATTCCTGAGTAAGACGCTTAGCCGCGTGGTCGCATAATTTCGCTAGTTTATCACGCTGGGCTGATGAAACATCGTGCTTGCGGCTTCGCTATGCCATTTGGCGGAGCGGATCACGCTTTTGTACCCGTCATACTTCAAGTTGCAGGCGCGTTGGCTGCTTTCAGTCACCCGAATCACTTACTTTAGTAAGCTCATCGGGATTCCTTCTTTTGCCGCCTTCCTGCATCTTGAATTATTTAGGGTATGAATTTATTTGGTATGCCAAATTGGTTTTATTGGAATTCCAATATAACGATGTGGGACATTTATCACGGAATTGTTAGGCGGTTGATCCTATTTTTGGCATACCAAAACGTTCGTTAAACATCACCCTACATAATAAAAAACGACAACACAGAGGTATACCCAATGGCATTACAGGAAAAGTTAATCGACTCGCTGGGGAGTTTCGCCACGAAATTCAACAGTTACCGTTATATTATGGCGATCAAAGCCTCGTTCATCACCCTGATGCCAGTGATTATTGTCGGGGCGTTCTCGGTACTGATTTCTAACATGGTGCTGGACCCGAAAAACGGCCTGGCCAGTTTTTCTGCATTGTCGTTTCTGGCACAGCTGAAACCAATCACCGCGGCGATTAACTACGCCACGCTTAACTTTTTGAACATCGGTGCGGTGTTCCTGATTGGTATCGAATTGGGGCGCATCAACGGTATTAAAAGTTTGTTCCCCGGCTTGCTGGCGGTGATTTGCTTTATTTGCGTGACGCCAACGACTATTGAAATGATGGTCGATGGGCAAATGCACATGGTGAAAGATATTCTGGCACGCCAGTTTTCTGATACCCGCAGCCTGTTCCTCGGCATGTTTATTGCCATTTTGTCGGTTGAAGTTTACTGCTGGCTGGAAAAACGCGAAGGGCTGAAAATCAAAATGCCTGATACCGTTCCGCCAAATGTCTCTGCCTCTTTCTCTGCATTAATTCCTTCAATCATCACCGTTACCGCCATCGCGACTTTCGGTTTCATCTTCCATCAGACCACCGGCATGTATCTGTATGACGCGGTGTATCAGGTGGTGCAGCAACCGCTGGAAAAAGTGGTGCAGAGCCTGCCGGGTATTTTGCTGCTGATGTTTGTCGCTCAGCTGTTCTGGGTTATCGGTATTCACGGTAACCAGATGATCAAACCTATCCGTGAACCGCTGCTGCTTGGCGCGATTACCGTCAACATGAGTGCTTTTGAGCAAGGTAAAGAGATCCCCAATATCATCACCATGCCGTTCTGGGATGTGTACATGAGTATTGGCGGTTCGGGTTTAACCATCGGCTTGCTGATTGCGGTAATGATCGCCACTAAACGCAAAGAAATGAAAGAGATAGCTAAGCTCTCTTTCGGCCCCGGCATTTTTAATATCAACGAGCCGGTGATTTTTGGTATGCCGATTATGCTAAACCCAATTTTGGCTATTCCCTTCATTATTGCCCCACTGGTAACCGGCACGATTGGCTACTTCGCCACCGCAATGGGTTTTGCTGGTAAAGCGGTAGTGATGGTGCCGTGGACCACACCGCCGTTGATTAACGCCTGGCTCTCTACCGCCGGTTCGATGGGCGCGGTGGTGACACAATTGGGCTGTATTCTGGTTTCCGTGCTGATTTATCTGCCGTTTGTGAAAATTGCCTCTCGCCGTGCTGAGCAGGCGCAGTTGCAGGCCGAACAGCAACAACTTGCCAAAAACGCGTGAGGAAGGCATGAGCAACGTAAAAGTCACTATCCCAAAAGATTTTATCCTCGGCGCTGCGGCATCAGCCTGGCAAACCGAAGGCTGGAGCGGCAAAAAAGAAGGGCAGGATTCCTGGCTGGATGCCTGGTACAAAAACGACCGCCATGTGTGGCACGAGGGCTATGGCCCGGCAGTCGCCACTGATTTTATCAATCGCTATCGTGAAGATGTGGCATTGATGAAACTGGCGGGGCTGACGCATTACCGCACCTCAATTAACTGGTCGCGTTTTTTCACCGATTATGAAAAGGGCATCGTCGACGAGGAATATGCGCAGTATTACGACAATCTGATCGACGAAATGCGCCGCACCGGCATTGAACCGATGATCTGCCTCGAACATTATGAACTGCCCGCCACGCTGTTCGAAAACTATGGCGGTTGGGCGTCGAAAAAAGTGGTCGAGCTGTACGTGTTGTATGCGGAAAAAGTCTTTGCCCGTTACGCTCACAAGGTGAATCGCTGGTTTACGTTTAACGAGCCGATTGTAGTGCAAACCCGCGTCTATCTGGATGCGTTACGCTGGCCATACGAGCAAAATACCCATAAGTGGATGCAGTGGAATCACCATAAAAACCTCGCTACGGCGAAAGTGGTGAAACTGTTCCGTGAGAAAGGTTACAGCGGAACCGTGGGCTGCATTCTTAACCCGGAAGTCACTTATGCGCGTTCGAGTGCTGCCCATGATCGGCAAGCCGCGCAGATTTACGACCTGTTCTACAACCGGGTATTTTTAGACCCGTTAGTGCACGGTGAATATCCGCAGCAGTTGTTCGAACTGCTGGAAAAACATGACGTGCAATGGGATTACAACGAACAGGAATTAGCGATTATTCGCGAGAATACTGTCGATGAGCTGGGCATCAACCTGTATTACCCGCATCGTGTCAAAGCGCCGTCGCGCGCCTGGAACCCAGAAACGCCATTCCATCCCGCTTATTACTACGAGCCGTTTGAATTGCCAGGGCGGCGCATGAATAAGTCGCGCGGCTGGGAAATTTATCCACGCATTGTTTATGACATGGCGATGCGCATTAAAACCGAGTATCGCAATATCCCGTGGTTTGTGGCGGAAAGCGGCATGGGCACGGAAAATGAAGCGCAATTCCGCAATGCCGATGGCGTGATAGCGGATGATTATCGCATCAGCTTTATCAGCGAACATTTGTACCAGGCGCTGCGCGCCCGCGAAGATGGCGCAAACTGCCAGGGTTACATGCTGTGGGCCTTTACCGATAACGTTTCGCCAATGAACGCTTTCAAAAACCGCTATGGCTTGATTGAAATTGATCTGCAAAATAATCGTCCGCGGCGGGCGAAAAAGTCAGCCCATTGGTATCGCTCTTTAAGTGAGTCGCGCACTTTACAGCTCAATATTGATGATGAATGGAAATAATCATTCAGCAGCTTAATTTGATAAGCTAGCAGGCATTAATCAGCGGCAGTACGTTATGCCGCTGAGAATCGACAAATACGGGTGATATCGTGGACAAGGTAGTGCTTTCGCCAGAAAAAAAACAATACCAGGAAATTGGTGAGGATCTGCGCGCGCAAATCATGCAGGGATTGTATCCGGTCGGTTCGCGTTTGCCGCCTGAACGTAACATTGCCGAAACGTACGGTGTCAGTCGTACCATTGTTCGTGAAGCATTACTGATGCTGGAATTGCAGGGCACGGTCGATATTCGCCAGGGATCGGGTGTGTATGTGACACGCGTTCCGGCAGAAAATGAAGCGGAAGAAGAAGCTTTTTTCAGTAGCGATATTGGTCCCTTTGAAATGCTGCAAGCACGCCAGTTGCTCGAAAGTAATATTGCGGCCTTTGCCGCAAAAATGGCCACCAAAGCGGATATCGATAACCTCAAACGTATCCTTGAACAAGAACAACGTGCCATTGCGATGAATGACCTGAGCCAGGACAACTGCAAGATGTTTCACCTGGTTCTGGCAGGGGCGTCGCAAAACCAGATGTTGTTGGCGACGGTAGAAAGTATCTGGCGTCATCTTGATAGCAGCCCGATGTGGCAGCAATTACGTGCGCATATCGACACCCGTAGTTATCGCCTGAAATGGCTGGGTGACCTGCAAACCATTCTGGCAGCGCTGCGCCGCCGTGATGTGATGGGTTCGTGGCAGGCGATGTGGCAGCATTTAGAAAACGTTAAAAACAGCCTGCTTGAACAGTCTGACTCCGATGCACCAGATTTTGATGGCTACTTATTCGAGTCGGTTCCCATTTTCCAGGGGAAGTTGATGTGAAGATTCTGCCACTCTACGCCGTACCACAATATGGGCCGCAAGTGACGGACTGGCTGTGGCAAGCGTTTGGCACCTCTGATAGCCGTGACTTTTTCGCTTCAATTGTGGCAACCAGCCAGCGAGAAGGGGAAATGCCGCTGACATTTGTCGCTGTAGAGGGGGACAAGTTAGTAGGAACGGTAGGGTTGTGGCGCTGTGATTTAATTAGCCGCCAGGATCTCTATCCGTGGCTCGCGGCGTTATACATTGATGAAAAGCAGCGTGGCCGCGGGTTAGGCGCACAATTGCAACAGCACGTTATTGAATATGCCCGTACGCTCGGCTACCCCCAGTTGTATCTCTATTCGGCCTGTAAAGATTACTACGAGCGTTTTGGCTGGCAGTATATCGGCGACGGACTAGACTACCCGAGCAAGTCTGTGCACCTTTATCGGTTTACTCTTTAAATCTCTCTTCCCTGAGTGCTCACTCACCAATTGTCTGAATTGTTGCCCATCACCATCGTAATACGACCGAAACCTCGCCTGCACTACTGAAAATCAGTAACATTATTCTCACATCTGTGAGGGCCGAGGTTTGGTGGCCTTATATCAACAACAAGGAGCGGAAATGAAGCTTAACTCAATTCAGTCAATGGTAGCGGGAACGGTGTTAGTTGCGATGACTTCGCTGCCAGCGGTTGCCGCTGAGTCTGCCCAGGCGCTTTACAAACAATGCGAAGCGAAAGAATCGACTGCCGAGCAGCGTGAATGTTATCCGGCCGTGGTGAAGCAATCTGAGGCCGAACTGGTCGCAATTGAGAAAAAGACGCGGGCGGATCTGGTCGAGCTTGAGAATATGAGCGAAGGGAGCAAGTCACTGCAGCCTGTTAAGGCATTCGACAATGCAGAGCGTGCGTATCGTGAGTTTCGCACTGCCGAAAGCCATCGCGTGTTGACGTCCTACGGTTCAGGTAATGGCGGCGGTCTTGCCGCTTACCAAACAATCATCGAAATGAACCTTTCGAGAATCAAACAGTTGAGTGATGATTAATATCATTACTCTCCTGAATAAGTAATCACCGAATGGCGGCGTACCAGTGTTGGGCTGAACATATGCGTGATTTCAGGTAACTCACGTTTTTCAGCCAGCGCCAGGGCCAGTTCTGCGGCCTGCGCCGCCATGGTGATGATTGGGTAACGCACGGTCGTCAGGCGCGGGCGAACGTAGCGTGAGATCAACACATCATCGAAGCCAATCAGTGAAATCTCTTTTGGTACATCAATCCCGTTGTCGTTCAACACGCCCATCGCTCCTGCGGCCATGGAGTCGTTGTAACACGCAACGGCGCTGAAATGTCTTCCACGACCTAACAACTCTGTCATTGCCAACTCGCCGCCGCTTTCATCAGGTTCACCGTAAGTCACTAACCGCTCGTTAACCGGTAAACCGTGTTCGGTTAGTGCGTCGTAATAACCTTGCAAGCGGTCCTCTGCATCTGAAATCTGGTGGTTGGAACAGAGGTAGCCAATTTTGGTATGGCCTTGTTGAATCAGATGGCGTGTGGCAAGCCAGGCGCCGTAGCGGTCATCCAGCGCCACACAGCGCTGCTCGAAACCGGGAATAATGCGGTTGATAACTACCATGCCCGGCATCTGCTTCATTAATGAAATCAGTTCGCTATCAGGGATTTTTTTTGCATGAACCACCAGGGCGGCACAACGATGGCGGATGAGTTGCTCAATTGCCTGGCGTTCTTTTTGTTCGTTGTGGTAACCGTTACCAATCAATAAAAAGTTGCCGGTACGATAGGCGACTTGTTCGACGGCTTTGACCATCGCGCCGAAGAAGGGATCGGATACATCACCCACTATCAAACCAATAGTTTCAGTAGTTTGCTGAGCCAGCGCTCGCGCATTTGCGTTAGGGTGGTAATTCAGTTCTTCCATCGCACTGGTCACCGCCAGACGTGACGCCTCGCTGGCTTTTGGTGAATCATTAATGACACGAGATACCGTGGCGACAGAAACGCCTGCCAGTTTTGCTACATCCTTTATTGTCGCCATCGAAAGTGTTCCTGAGTGGGTAAGCGTTTACACAATTTTAAGTGTTACGGAAAAGTCGTGCTACTTCAAGCGCGCAACTGTATTCATCGTCGCAAACTCATGCAAAAAACGGCCATTTTTAGTGTAATCGTTACACTTATTTGCCGCTGAAATTTAAGCGCAACGGGAGTGATTGTCATGTTCTGGATTTTTAATGATTTCAGACTAAATCTTTGCTTACAGTTTGCATCGCGCTGTTGCTATTTCGACATGGCGAAGACTGACTCGCCACTGCTACATTTGAAGTCCCAGAGGTATTGATAGGTGATGTCAGCTTCTAATTGCTGATCACATGAATTACACCAACCTGCGCGGATGCGCAGGTTTTTTTTGCCCAAAATTTGCCTGCCTGTAACAAGACTCAATGTTTTAAACACCTGGTTGCACTTTCCGCTAATTCCCTTGCTCTTTCTCGCTGGTGAGCCTGCCAGGAGTGCGCCACAATTCAAATCCCAGAGGTATTGATTGGTGAGAATTCCAGGTACGTTGTTGAGTACCATTCTTTTGCACCAACCTGCGCAGATGCGCAGGTTTTTTTTTGCTTTATTTTCAGAGTTCGTGTTCCTCGAAACTATCGCTCCTTTGAAGTTAGTCATGTAATCTGCCACTACACTTAAGTGCCTGCGGTTTATTCATGACAAAGGGAGTTGCTATGCTATTTGGTTTTTTCCGTACGTTATTTCGTATTCTGTTCAGAGTGCGTCTTTATGGTGATCCTCAAGTTCTCTCCCAATCGCGCGTTCTGATCGTCCCTAACCACGTATCCTTCATTGATGGAATTTTGTTAGCGTTGTTTTTACCCGGACGCCCGGTATTCGCCGTCTATTCTTCTATCAGCCAGCAGTGGTACATGCGTTGGCTGAAATCACTGATTGATTTTGTACCGCTCGACCCAACCAAACCGATGTCGATTAAGCATCTGGTTCGCCTGGTGGAACAGGGCCGACCGGTGGTTATCTTCCCGGAAGGGCGCATTTCGGTGACCGGTTCGTTGATGAAAATCTATGAAGGGGCGGGGTTTGTTGCCGCTAAATCGAATGCGACGGTTGTCCCGATTCGTATTGATGGCGCTGAGCTGAGCTTCTTTAGCCGCCTGAAAGGTCTGGTAAAACGCCGCGTATTCCCTCGTATCAACCTGCATATTCTGCCACCGACTTCGATTGCGATGCCGGATGCGCCGCGCGCCCGTGACCGCCGTAAAATGGCGGGTGAAATGCTGCATCAAATTATGATGGAAGCGCGGATGGCGATACGTCCTCGTGAAACATTGTACGAAGCGCTACTTGCCGCTCAGCGTCGTTACGGTGAGCGCAAAAACTGTATTGAAGATATCAATTTCAAACCGGATACCTACCGTAGCCTGTTAACTAAAACGCTGTTTGTCGGTCGTATTTTGGATAAATACACCGTACAAGGAGAAACTATTGGCCTGATGTTGCCGAATGCGGCGATTAGTGCCGCGGTGATTTTTGGTGCTTCTTCTCGCGGGCGAATTCCGGCGATGATGAACTACACCGCAGGTGTGAAAGGGTTGACCAGTGCCATTACCGCGGCGCAACTCAAAACCATTTTCACCTCCCGTCAGTTCCTCGACAAAGGCAAGTTATGGCATTTGCCGGAGCAACTCACGCAGGTGCGCTGGGTGTTTCTGGAAGATTTAAAAGCTGATGTCACGCTTGCCGATAAACTTTGGATTTTTAGCCATTTATTAATGCCGCGTTTGGCACAGGTTAAACAGCAACCCGAAGACGCCGCGATGGTGTTGTTTACCTCTGGTTCTGAGGGCAATCCAAAAGGTGTGGTGCATAGCCATAAAAGTTTACTGGCGAACGTTGAGCAAATTCGCACTATCGCGGATTTCACCGCCAACGACCGTTTTATGTCAGCACTACCGTTATTCCACTCGTTTGGCCTGACCGTCGGCTTATTCACGCCGTTGCTCACCGGTGCCGAAGTCTTCCTCTATCCAAGCCCGCTGCATTACCGCATTGTGCCGGAACTGGTTTATGACCGTAACTGCACCGTATTGTTTGGCACATCCACCTTCCTCGGCAACTATGCCCGTTTCGCTAATCCTTATGACTTCTACCGTCTGCGCTACGTGGTGGCGGGAGCAGAAAAGCTCCAGGAAAGCACTAAACAGCTCTGGCAGGATAAATTTGGCCTGCGCATTCTGGAAGGTTATGGCGTGACGGAATGTGCGCCAGTGGTTTCAATTAACGTCCCGATGGCGGCAAAAGTTGGCACCGTTGGGCGTATTCTGCCCGCGATGGATGCCCGTCTGATGGCGGTGCCTGGTATTGAAGAGGGTGGGCGGCTGCAATTGAAAGGGCCAAACATCATGAAGGGCTATCTGCGTGTCGAAAATCCAGGTGTGCTGGAAGCGCCGTGTGCTGAAAATGCGCAGGGGGAAATGGAGCCGGGTTGGTACGACACGGGTGATATTGTCCGGTTTGATGAGCACGGCTTTTGTGTGATTCAGGGGCGCGCTAAACGCTTTGCCAAAATTGCCGGTGAAATGGTTTCGCTGGAAATGGTCGAGCAATTGGCACTGGGTGTTTCGCCTGAGAAAATGCACGCAACGGTTATCAAAACTGACGCAGCAAAAGGTGAAGCTCTGGTGATGTTCACCACGGATAATGAACTCAGCCGTGAAAAATTGTTGCAACATGCGCGTGCAAACGGCGTGCCTGAGCTGGCGGTTCCCCGTGATATTCGCTTCCTCAAACAGTTACCTTTACTCGGCAGCGGCAAACCTGATTTTGTCAGCCTGAAAGTGCTGGTAGACCAACCGGAGACAGAGAATGCGTGATAGCGCCGTGAACGATACCTCTATTTGGTCCAGAGGTATGATGGCAGTAACAGGCGCGCAGTTTTTATCGGCGTTTGGTGACAATGCTTTGCTATTCGCCACGCTGGCGGTACTCAAACAGCAGTTCTATCCCGACTGGAGCCAACCGGTTTTACAGATGGTGTTTGTCGGTGCTTACATTTTGTTTGCTCCGTTTGTCGGCCAGGTGGCGGATAGCTTTGCCAAAGGGCGAGTGATGATGTTTGCCAACTGCCTCAAGCTCATCGGCGCGGCGGTTATCTGTTTTGGACTTAATCCCTTTGTCGGTTACACGCTGGTGGGAATAGGTGCTGCGACATATTCACCGGCTAAATACGGGATTCTTGGTGAACTCACGACCGGTGACCGCCTGGTGAAGGCAAATGGCTTGATGGAGTCATCGACCATTGCTGCGATTCTGCTAGGTTCTATGGCGGGCGGTGTACTGGCTGATTGGCATATTGTTGCGGCACTGGGCGTCTGCGTGCTGGTGTATGCCGGGGCGGTCGTCGCTAATATGTTTATCCCGAAACTTGCACCGGCGCGTCCTGATCAGTCATGGCGCTTTACTCCCATGACCCGAAGTTTCTTCAATGCTTGCCGCACGTTGTGGCAGAACGGTGAAACTCGTTTCTCATTAGTGGGAACCAGCTTGTTCTGGGGCGCTGGTGTGACATTGCGTTTCTTGTTGGTGTTATGGGTACCGGTAGCGCTGGGCATTACCGATAACGCGACGCCAACTTACCTGAACGCGATGGTCGCAGTGGGCATTGTGGTGGGGGCCGGGGCTGCGGCTAAACTGGTGACGCTTAAAACCGTGGCGCGGTGCATGCCTGCAGGGATTTTGATTGGCGTTGGCGTGTTGTTCTTTGCCATGCAACACGCGTTGCTACCGTCCTACATGCTATTAGTGCTGATTGGCATCCTGGGGGGCTTCTTCGTGGTCCCGCTCAATGCATTACTTCAGGAACGGGGTAAACATTCGGTAGGAGCAGGGAATGCCATTGCGGTGCAAAATCTCGGTGAAAATACCGCGATGCTGCTGATGTTAGGGCTTTATTCACTGGCGGTTAAAATCGGTGTACCCATTGTCGGCATCGGTATTGGTTTCGGAGCGGTATTTGCGCTGGCCATTACTGGGTTGTGGGTTTGGCAGATTCGGCAGAAATAGTTTTCTCCCCTCTCGGACTGAGCTGTCTCTTAGTCACATCTTTGAGGGCAGCTTCCTGCCGAGCCGGCGCAGGTTCCGTTCACCAGGCGAAAGTGTATTTATGTCGCCACGGAACCGGTGAACGTCTTAGGGTGGCCACCGTCGCCACCCTAAGAACCCGGACTCCCGGCAAATAAATCGCCGCAAGCGGTAAACCTCCATTTTGCCTCCGTGTCAGG
>NZ_JAHWLU010000067.1:0-26363 GCF_022134725.1 Buttiauxella sp. S19-1 | reverse complement strand
AACTGCCAGAAGGCGTTGAGATGGTAATGCCGGGCGACAACATCAAAATGGTTGTTACCCTGATCCACCCAATCGCGATGGATGACGGTCTGCGTTTCGCAATCCGTGAAGGCGGCCGTACTGTAGGCGCTGGTGTTGTTGCTAAAGTTATCGCTTAATCGCTGATATCTTTGTATGAAAAAAGAGCGCTCAGGCGCTCTTTTTTTTGCATTTTTTGCCGCTTATCACGTGCATCAAACAAGCGTGTGCTATTGTAATCATAACTATTCTCATTTACAATTTGCGCGTAATTTGAACGGGAGTACTTATGTACGTTTGTTTGTGTAATGGTGTTAGTGATAAAAAAATTCGGCAGGCTGTACGCCAGTTTCATCCACAATCTTTCCAGCAGCTTCGCAAGTTTGTGCCAGTGGGTAACCAGTGTGGCAAGTGCATTCGCGCAGCACGAGAAATCATGCAAGAAGAGCTATTGCAGATCCCAGAATTTAAAGAGATTGCCTAAGCCAGTCACTTTTTTTTGACTTACTCCGTGCTACATCTACGCTTCATGTAGTGGAAGCGGAGGGAGTAAAAAATGAAAGGTGATATTAAGATAATAAATTATCTCAATAAATTATTGGGAAACGAGCTTGTCGCGATCAATCAGTATTTTCTCCATGCGAGAATGTTCAAAAACTGGGGTTTAATGCGCCTCAACGAAGTTGAATATCACGAATCCATTGATGAAATGAAACACGCCGATAAATATATCGAGCGTATTTTGTTCCTCGAAGGCATTCCTAACCTGCAAGACTTAGGCAAACTTCATATCGGTGAAGATGTTGAAGAAATGCTTCAGTCTGATCTCAAACTAGAACTGGATGGTGCCAAAGATTTACGTGAGGCTATTGCTTACGCAGATACCATTCATGATTATGTCAGTCGCGATATGCTCATCCAAATTCTTACTGAAGAAGAGCATCATATTGACTGGCTGGAAACTGAATTGGACCTCATCTCTAAAATTGGTTTGCAGAATTATCTTCAGTCGCAAATCAAAGAAGGAAACTGAGTTCTTTAAACTGTGGGAAGGAAGTGCATATCCACCCTATAGAACCACCCGCTATCGCAAGGTTTGGTCCGAAAGGTAGCGGAGTGGTAGTCAGTAACACGTAATTCTTCCGATAAACTCGTGTTATTAATGCCCATATTAGTCCAGTCATCGCTGCAGCAAATATAATCCAACCCAGACTTTGCCATCCATGCCATGCTCCTAGTGCAGCCAAAAGCTTCATATCACCGTGGCCAATGCCCTCGACCTTGCGCCAAAGAAAGTAAATCCAGTAAAGCATCCATAAAATCATATACCCAGCAATTGCACCTATTACACATTCCGACAAATGGTCAGTGGAAAAACAGACTTGATAAAGTAAACCAGACCAAAGCAGAGGATACGTCAATCTATCTGGTAGAAGTAGGCAATGATAATCGACCCATGCTAAACGCAATAGACAGCCAATGTGCAGGCCAATAAAAAGGAATGCCGGAAGAGAAGGGACTATAAGCATCGTGGTTGACCAGTATCAGGCAAAATGAGTTTTAAAGCTAAATCAATGAACTTTGTAAAGCAAAATGGAGTTTGAAGAGTTACGTGTAATGTTCCGCAGAGAATATGCTAATCAGATCGTGTTACAAATTTTGTGGGAGGTGAAGTGCAACCAGATGCAAAAGATTGTTTAATTCGTATCCATGACTTGCTTAAGAAGCAGATTTACGTATAATGCGCGGGCCTGTCTTAATCGACGGCTGGCTCGATATGAGCCTGACAGCGAAGCTGCTGTCGACAATGTTCCCAATTGGGGAACTATGTATGAACGATTACACTCCCCCATCAATCGTAATGGGTGTGAGTAGTGATTTTTTTCGTCTATAAAATAATTGGAGCTATGGTCTCATGCAGAGCCAAAGAATCCGTATCCGCCTTAAAGCGTTTGATCATCGTCTGATCGATCAATCAACTGCGGAAATCGTCGAGACTGCTAAGCGCACTGGTGCGCAAGTACGTGGTCCGATCCCGCTGCCGACCCGCAAAGAGCGCTTTACCGTTCTGATCTCTCCGCACGTCAACAAAGACGCGCGTGATCAGTACGAAATTCGCACTCACAAGCGTCTGGTTGACATCGTTGAGCCAACTGAGAAAACCGTTGATGCTCTGATGCGTCTGGATCTGGCTGCTGGTGTTGACGTGCAGATCAGCCTGGGTTAATCAGGTCATTGACGATTGAGAGGTTGAAACAATGATTGGTTTAGTCGGTAAAAAAGTGGGTATGACCCGTATCTTCACAGAAGACGGCGTTTCTATCCCAGTAACCGTGATCGAAGTAGAAGCAAACCGTGTTACTCAGGTTAAAGACCTGGCTAACGACGGCTACCGTGCTGTTCAAGTTACCACTGGCGCTAAAAAAGCTAGCCGTGTAACTAAGCCGGAAGCTGGTCACTTCGCTAAAGCTGGCGTAGAAGCTGGCCGTGGCCTTTGGGAATTCCGTCTTGCAGAAGGCGAAGAGTTCACTGTAGGTCAAGACATTAGCGTTGAGCTGTTTGCTGAAGTTAAAAAAGTTGACGTAACTGGCACCTCTAAAGGTAAAGGTTTCGCAGGTACCGTTAAGCGCTGGAACTTCCGTACCCAGGACGCTACACACGGTAACTCCTTGTCTCACCGCGTTCCGGGTTCTATCGGTCAGAACCAGACTCCGGGCAAAGTGTTCAAAGGCAAGAAAATGGCAGGCCAACTGGGCAACGAACGTGTAACTGTTCAGAGCCTGGATGTAGTACGCGTTGACGCTGAGCGCAACCTGCTGCTGGTTAAGGGTGCAGTTCCGGGTGCAACCGGTAGCGACCTTATTGTTAAACCAGCTGTGAAGGCGTGAGGAGATAGCAATGGAATTAGTATTGAAAGACGCGCAAAGCGCGCTGACTGTTTCCGAAACTACCTTCGGTCGTGATTTCAACGAAGCGCTGGTACACCAGGTTGTAGTTGCTTATGCAGCTGGTGCCCGTCAAGGTACTCGTGCTCAGAAGACCCGTGCTGAAGTAACTGGTTCCGGTAAAAAGCCGTGGCGCCAGAAAGGTACCGGCCGTGCGCGTTCAGGTTCTATCAAGAGCCCGATCTGGCGTTCCGGTGGCGTAACCTTCGCTGCACGCCCGCAGGACCACAGTCAAAAAGTTAACAAAAAGATGTACCGCGGAGCGCTGAAAAGCATTCTGTCCGAACTGGTACGTCAGGATCGTCTGATCGTTGTCGAACAGTTCTCTGTTGAAGCGCCTAAAACTAAGCTGCTTGCTCAGAAACTGAAAGACATGGCCCTGGAAGATGTGCTGATCGTAACTGGCGAACTGGATGAGAATCTGTTCCTGGCTGCTCGTAACCTGCATAAGGTTGACGTGCGCGACGCAGCAACAATCGATCCAGTTAGCCTGATCGCCTTCGACAAAGTCGTTATGACTGCTGATGCAGTTAAGCAAGTTGAGGAGATGCTGGCATGATCCGTGAAGAACGTCTGCTGAAAGTACTGCGCGCGCCGCACGTATCTGAAAAAGCATCTATGGCGATGGAAAAAACAAATACCATCGTTCTCAAAGTTGCAAAAGACGCGACCAAAGCAGAGATCGTTGCTGCTGTTGAGAAACTGTTCGAAGTTGAAGTTAAAGGCGTTAATACCTTGGTTGTTAAAGGTAAAACTAAGCGTCATGGACAGCGTATCGGTCGTCGTAGCGACTGGAAAAAAGCTTACGTCACCCTGAAGGAAGGCCAGAATCTGGACTTCGTCGGCGGCGCTGAGTAAGTCGGAGGAGAAAAACAATGGCAGTTGTTAAATGTAAACCGACATCTCCGGGTCGTCGCCACGTAGTTAAAGTGGTCAACCCTGAGCTGCATAAGGGCAAACCATTTGCTCCGCTGGTTGAAAAAAACAGCAAATCCGGTGGCCGTAACAACAATGGTCGTATCACTACTCGTCACATCGGTGGTGGTCACAAGCAGGCTTATCGTATTGTTGACTTTAAACGCAACAAAGACGGTATCCCGGCAATTGTTGAACGTCTTGAGTACGATCCGAACCGTTCTGCGAACATCGCACTGGTTCTGTACAAAGATGGCGAACGCCGTTACATCCTGGCCCCTAAAGGCCTGAAAGCTGGCGACCAGATTCAATCTGGCGTTGATGCTGCAATCAAAGCAGGTAACACCCTGCCGATGCGCAATATCCCGGTTGGTTCTACCGTTCATAACGTAGAAATGAAACCAGGTAAAGGCGGTCAGCTTGCACGTTCTGCTGGTACCTATGTGCAGATCGTTGCACGTGATGGTGCTTACGTTACCCTGCGTCTGCGTTCTGGTGAAATGCGTAAAGTCGAAGCTGACTGCCGTGCAACCATGGGCGAAGTCGGTAACTCTGAGCATATGCTCCGCGTTCTGGGTAAAGCAGGTGCTGCACGCTGGCGTGGTGTTCGTCCTACCGTTCGCGGTACTGCGATGAACCCAGTCGACCACCCACATGGTGGTGGTGAAGGTCGTAACTTTGGTAAGCACCCGGTAACTCCGTGGGGCGTTCAGACCAAAGGTAAGAAGACCCGCAGCAACAAGCGTACTGATAAATTCATCGTACGTCGCCGTAGCAAATAATTTTAGAGGATAAGCCATGCCACGTTCTCTCAAGAAAGGTCCTTTTATTGACCTGCACTTGCTGAAGAAGGTAGAGAAAGCGGTGGAAAGCGGTGACAAGAAGCCCCTGCGCACTTGGTCCCGTCGTTCAACGATCTTTCCTAACATGATCGGTTTGACCATCGCTGTCCATAATGGTCGTCAGCATGTTCCGGTATTTGTTTCCGACGAAATGGTCGGTCACAAACTGGGTGAATTTGCACCGACACGTACTTATCGCGGCCACGCTGCTGATAAAAAAGCCAAGAAGAAATAAGTAGGAGGAAGAGATGGAAACTTTAGCTCAACATCGCCACGCTCGTTCTTCTGCTCAAAAGGTTCGCCTTGTTGCAGACCTTATTCGCGGTAAGAAAGTGTCGCAGGCACTGGAAATTTTGACCTTCACCAACAAGAAAGCGGCTGTATTGGTCAAGAAAGTTCTGGAATCTGCCATTGCTAACGCTGAACACAACGATGGCGCTGACATTGACGATCTGAAAGTCGCGAAAATCTTCGTAGACGCAGGCCCAAGCATGAAGCGCATTATGCCGCGTGCAAAAGGTCGTGCAGATCGCATCCTGAAGCGCACCAGCCACATTACTGTGGTTGTGTCCGATCGCTGAGACTCTGGAGACTAGCAATGGGTCAGAAAGTACATCCTAATGGTATTCGCCTGGGTATTGTAAAACCTTGGAACTCTACTTGGTTTGCGAACACCAAAGAATTCGCTGACAACCTGGACAGCGATTTTAAAGTTCGTCAGTACCTGACTAAGGAACTGGCGAAGGCGTCTGTATCTCGTATCGTTATCGAGCGTCCAGCTAAGAGCATCCGTGTGACTATTCACACTGCTCGCCCTGGCATCGTAATCGGTAAGAAAGGCGAAGACGTAGAAAAACTGCGCAAGGTCGTAGCGGATATCGCTGGCGTTCCTGCACAGATCAATATCGCCGAAGTTCGTAAGCCTGAACTGGACGCAAAATTGGTTGCTGATAGCATCACTTCACAGCTGGAACGTCGTGTTATGTTCCGTCGTGCTATGAAGCGTGCTGTACAGAATGCCATGCGTCTGGGCGCTAAAGGTATCAAAGTTGAAGTTAGCGGCCGTCTGGGTGGCGCTGAGATCGCACGTACCGAATGGTATCGTGAAGGTCGCGTGCCATTGCACACACTGCGTGCTGACATTGACTACAACACCTCTGAAGCGCACACCACTTATGGTGTAATCGGCGTTAAAGTGTGGATCTTCAAAGGTGAGATCCTGGGTGGGATGGCTGCTGTTGAACAACCGGAAAAACCGGCTGCTCAACCTAAAAAGCAGCAGCGTAAAGGCCGTAAGTAAGGAGAGTCGCTGTGTTACAACCAAAGCGTACAAAATTCCGTAAAGTGCACAAAGGCCGCAACCGTGGTCTGGCTGCTGGTACGGATGTTAGCTTCGGCACTTTCGGTCTGAAAGCTGTTGGCCGTGGTCGTCTGACTGCACGTCAGATCGAAGCAGCACGTCGTGCAATGACCCGTGCAGTTAAGCGTCAGGGTAAGATCTGGATCCGTGTATTCCCGGACAAACCGATCACCGAAAAGCCGCTTGAAGTGCGTATGGGTAAAGGTAAAGGCAACGTAGAGTATTGGGTTGCCTTGATTCAGCCTGGCAAAGTCCTGTATGAAATGGACGGCGTACCAGAAGAGCTGGCCCGTGAAGCATTCAAGCTGGCAGCAGCGAAACTGCCGATTAAAACCACCTTTGTAACTAAGACGGTGATGTAATGAAAGCAAAAGAGCTGCGTGAAAAGAGTGTTGAAGAGCTGAACACCGAGCTGCTGAATTTGCTGCGTGAGCAGTTCAATCTGCGTATGCAAGCAGCAAGTGGCCAGCTGCAACAGACTCACCTGCTGAAGCAAGTGCGTCGTGATGTTGCACGTGTTAAGACTTTATTGACTCAGAAGGCGGGTGCGTAATGACCGATAAAATCCGTACTCTGCAAGGTCGCGTGATTAGCAACAAAATGGAGAAATCCATCGTTGTTGCTATCGAACGTGTGGTGAAACACCCGATTTACGGCAAATTCATCAAACGTACGACCAAACTGCACGTACATGACGAGAGCAATGAATGTGGTATCGGTGACGTGGTTGAAATCCGCGAATGCCGTCCACTGTCCAAGACTAAGTCCTGGACACTTGTTCGCGTTGTAGATAAAGCTGTTCTGTAATACAGTGAGCTTTGTCTAACGAATAAACGGCTCAGTAAATGAGCCGTTTATTTTTTCTACCCATATTCAGGAACCGGTGTTATAATGCCGCGCCCTCGTTTATGGGGCTTTTTAACGACCTAATTATGGGTCCCGAAGTAGTAGTTGACATTAGCGGAGCACTGAAATGATCCAAGAACAGACTATGCTGACCGTAGCCGACAACTCCGGCGCGCGTCGCGTAATGTGTATCAAGGTTCTGGGTGGCTCGCACCGTCGCTACGCAGGCGTCGGCGACATCATCAAAATTACCATCAAGGAAGCAATTCCTCGTGGTAAGGTGAAGAAAGGCGATGTCCTGAAAGCGGTAGTGGTGCGCACCAGGAAGGGTGTTCGTCGCCCGGACGGTTCTGTCATTCGCTTCGATGGTAATGCATGCGTTATTTTAAACAATAACAGCGAGCAACCAATCGGCACGCGTATTTTTGGGCCGGTAACTCGTGAACTGCGTAATGAAAAGTTCATGAAAATTATCTCTCTGGCACCAGAAGTACTCTAAGGAGCGAATCATGGCAGCTAAAATCCGTCGTGATGACGAAGTTATCGTGTTAACCGGTAAAGATAAAGGTAAGCGCGGTAAAGTTAAGAATGTCTTGTCTTCCGGCAAGCTTATTGTTGAAGGTATTAACCTGGTTAAGAAACATCAGAAGCCGGTTCCGGCCCTGAACCAACCAGGTGGCATCGTTGAAAAAGAAGCTGCTATTCAAGTTTCTAACGTTGCACTCTTCAATGCGGCAACCGGCAAGGCTGACCGTGTAGGCTTTAGATTCGAAGAGGGCAAAAAAGTCCGTTTCTTCAAATCTAACAGCGAAACTATCAAGTAATTTGGAGTAGTACGATGGCGAAACTGCATGATTACTACAAAGACGAAGTAGTTACAAAACTCATGACTGAGTTTAACTACAATTCTGTCATGCAAGTCCCTCGGGTCGAGAAGATCACCCTGAACATGGGTGTGGGTGAAGCGATCGCTGACAAGAAACTGCTGGATAACGCAGCAGCTGACTTGACAGCAATCTCCGGTCAAAAGCCGTTGATCACCAAAGCACGCAAATCAGTTGCAGGCTTCAAAATCCGTCAGGGCTATCCGATCGGCTGTAAAGTAACTCTGCGTGGCGAACGCATGTGGGAGTTTCTTGAGCGCCTGATCACCATTGCTGTACCGCGTATCCGTGACTTCCGTGGCTTGTCCGCTAAGTCATTCGATGGCCGTGGTAACTACAGCATGGGTGTCCGTGAGCAGATCATCTTCCCAGAAATCGACTATGACAAAGTCGATCGCGTTCGTGGTTTGGATATTACCATTACCACTACTGCGAAATCTGATGATGAAGGCCGTGCTCTGCTGGCAGCCTTTAACTTCCCATTCCGTAAGTAAGGTAGGGTTACTAATGGCTAAGCAATCGATGAAAGCACGCGAAGTCGTTCGCGTGAAACTGGCCGACAAATACCGCGCTAAACGCGAGGAATTGAAAGCTATCATCTCTGGTGTGAACTCATCCGACGAAGATCGTTGGGATGCTGTTCTTAAGCTGCAGTCTCTGCCGCGTGATTCCAGCCCGTCCCGTCAGCGTAACCGCTGCCGCCAAACTGGTCGTCCGCATGGTTATGTGGGCAAATTCGGGTTGAGCCGTATCAAGCTTCGTGAAGCCGCTATGCGCGGTGAAGTACCTGGCTTGAAGAAGGCTAGCTGGTAATATCCAATTGAATCACGGGAGTAAAGACAGATGAGCATGCAAGATCCGATCGCGGATATGCTGACCCGTATCCGTAACGGTCAAGCCGCGAATAAAGTTGCGGTCACCATGCCTTCCTCCAAGCTGAAATTGGCAATTGCCAACGTGCTGAAAGAAGAAGGCTATATTGAAGATTTTAAAATCGAAGGCGACATCAAGCCTGAACTGGAACTGACTCTTAAGTATTTCCAGGGCAAGGCTGTGGTAGAGAGCATTCAGCGAGTCAGCCGCCCAGGTCTGCGCATCTATAAGAAAAAAGATGAGCTGCCTAAAGTTATGGCCGGTATGGGTATTGCTGTCGTTTCTACCTCTAAAGGTGTTATGACTGATCGTGCAGCGCGCCAAGCTGGTCTTGGTGGCGAAATTATCTGCTACGTAGCCTAATTGGAGGAATAAAATGTCTCGTGTTGCTAAAGCACCGGTCGTTATTCCTGCTGGCGTAGAGGTAAAACTCAACGGTCAGGTTATTTCGATCAAAGGTAAGAACGGCGAGCTGACTCGTACAATCAACGATGCTGTTGAAGTTAAACACGCTGATAATGCACTGACTTTCGCTCCACGCGAAGGTTTTGCTAACGCGTGGGCCCAAGCGGGTACCACTCGTGCGCTGTTAAATGCAATGGTTATCGGTGTTACCGAAGGCTTCACTAAGAAGCTGCAGCTGGTTGGTGTAGGTTATCGTGCAGCAGTTAAAGGCAATGCGGTGAGTTTGGCCCTGGGCTTCTCTCATCCTGTTGAACATGCTCTGCCAGCGGGAATCACTGCTGAATGTCCAACTCAAACTGAAATCGTGCTGAAAGGCGCTGATAAGCAGATGATTGGACAAGTGGCTGCTGATCTGCGCGCCTACCGTCGTCCTGAGCCTTATAAAGGCAAGGGTGTTCGTTACGCCGACGAAGTCGTGCGTACCAAAGAGGCTAAGAAGAAGTAAGGTAACACTATGGATAAGAAATCTGCTCGTATCCGTCGTGCGACCCGCGCACGTCACAAGCTCAAAGAACTGGGTGCGACTCGTCTGGTGATTCACCGTACGCCTCGTCATATTTATGCACAGGTTATCGCACCGAACGGTTCAGAAGTCCTGGTAGCTGCATCTACTGTAGAGAAAGCTATCGCTGAGCAACTGAAGTACACTGGAAATAAAGACGCCGCTACAGCTGTGGGTAAAGCTGTTGCAGAGCGCGCACTGGAAAAAGGTATTACGAAAGTATCCTTTGACCGTGCTGGTTTCCAATATCATGGTCGTGTCCAGGCACTGGCAGATGCTGCCCGTGATGCTGGCCTTCAGTTCTAAGGTAGAGGTGTAAGATGGCTCACATCGAAAAACAAGCTGGCGAACTGCAGGAAAAGCTGATCGCGGTAAATCGCGTATCTAAAACCGTTAAAGGTGGTCGTATTTTCTCCTTCACTGCTCTGACAGTGGTTGGCGATGGTAACGGTCGCATTGGTTTTGGTTACGGAAAAGCGCGTGAAGTTCCAGCAGCTATCCAGAAAGCGATGGAAAAAGCCCGTCGCAACATGATTAACGTCGCGCTGAACCACGGCACCCTGCAGCACCCTGTTAAAGGTGTGCACACAGGTTCTCGTGTGTTCATGCAGCCGGCTTCCCAGGGTACCGGTATTATTGCCGGTGGTGCAATGCGCGCCGTTCTGGAAGTCGCTGGAGTTCATAACGTTTTGGCTAAAGCATATGGTTCCACCAACCCGATTAACGTGGTTCGTGCAACTATTGATGGCCTGGCGAATATGAAGTCTCCGGAAATGGTCGCTGCCAAGCGTGGTAAATCCGTTGAAGAAATTCTGGGGTAATTGACCATGGCAAAGACTATTAAAATTACACAAACCCGCAGTGCAATCGGTCGTCTGCCGAAACACAAGGCAACGCTGCTTGGCCTGGGTCTGCGTCGTATTGGCCACACCGTAGAGCGCGAGGATACTCCTGCTGTACGTGGTATGGTCAACGCGGTTTCCTACATGGTTAAAGTTGAGGAGTAAGAGATGCGTTTAAATACTCTGTCTCCGGCCGAAGGGTCTAAGCACGCTTCCAAGCGTCTGGGTCGTGGTATCGGTTCTGGCCTCGGTAAAACCGGCGGTCGTGGTCACAAAGGTCAGAACTCTCGTTCTGGCGGTGGCGTACGTCGTGGTTTTGAAGGTGGTCAGATGCCGTTGTACCGTCGTCTGCCGAAGTTTGGTTTCACCTCTCGCAAAGCAATGATCACCGGTGAGATTCGTCTCTCTGATCTGGCGAAAGTTGAAGGCGACGTAGTTGACCTGAACACGCTGAAAGCAGCAAACATTATCGGTATTCAGATTGAATTCGCGAAAGTGATTCTGTCTGGCGAGGTTTCTCGTCCGGTAACTGTTCGCGGCCTGCGTGTCACTAAAGGCGCTCGTGCTGCTATCGAAGCTGCTGGCGGTAAAATCGAGGAATAAGTAGCAGATGGCAAAGCAACCGGGATTAGATTTTCAAAGTGCTAAAGGCGGGCTTGGTGAGCTGAAACGCAGACTGATGTTTGTTATCGGTGCGCTGATTGTTTTCCGCATTGGCTCTTTTATTCCGATCCCTGGTATTGATGCCGCTGTACTTGCCAAACTGCTTGAGCAACAGCGAGGCACTATCATTGAAATGTTTAACATGTTCTCTGGTGGTGCACTCAGCCGTGCTTCTATCTTTGCATTGGGTATCATGCCGTATATTTCGGCATCGATTATTATCCAGCTGTTAACGGTGGTTCACCCAGCGTTAGCAGAGTTGAAGAAGGAAGGGGAATCTGGCCGTCGTAAGATTAGTCAGTACACCCGTTACGGAACTCTGGTGCTGGCAATATTCCAGTCGATCGGTATTGCTACCGGTTTACCGAATATGCCTGGTATGCAGGGCCTGGTGTTAAACCCAGGCTTTGCATTCTACTTCACCGCTGTTGTGAGTCTTGTCACGGGAACGATGTTCCTTATGTGGCTGGGCGAACAGATTACTGAGCGTGGTATCGGCAACGGTATCTCAATCATAATCTTCGCTGGTATTGTTGCGGGTTTGCCGCCGGCCGTTGGCCATACTATCGAGCAAGCAAGGCAAGGCGACCTGCACTTCCTTCTGTTGCTGTTGGTTGCAGTACTAGTATTCGCAGTGACCTTCTTCGTTGTTTTTGTTGAACGTGGTCAACGCCGCATTGTGGTAAACTACGCAAAACGTCAACAAGGTCGTCGTGTCTATGCTGCGCAGAGCACGCATTTACCGCTGAAAGTGAATATGGCTGGTGTTATTCCAGCAATCTTTGCTTCCAGTATTATTCTGTTCCCTGCAACGATTGCATCGTGGTTTGGGGGCGGAACCGGTTGGAACTGGCTGACTACAATTTCGCTGTATTTGCAGCCTGGGCAACCGCTTTATGTGTTACTCTATGCGTCTGCAATCATCTTCTTCTGTTTCTTCTATACGGCGTTGGTTTTCAACCCTCGTGAAACAGCAGATAACCTGAAGAAGTCCGGTGCATTTGTACCAGGAATTCGTCCGGGAGAACAAACGGCGAAGTATATTGATAAAGTAATGACCCGCCTGACCTTGGTTGGTGCGTTGTACATTACCTTTATCTGCCTAATCCCGGAGTTCATGCGTGACGCAATGAAAGTGCCTTTCTACTTCGGTGGAACCTCGCTGCTCATTGTTGTCGTGGTTATCATGGACTTTATGGCTCAAGTGCAAACTCTGATGATGTCTAGTCAGTACGAGTCTGCATTGAAGAAAGCGAATCTGAAAGGCTACGGCCGTTAATAGTCGCTTGAGAAGTTACGGAGAGTAAAAATGAAAGTTCGTGCTTCCGTCAAGAAATTATGTCGTAACTGCAAAATCGTTAAGCGTGACGGTGTTATTCGCGTGATTTGCAGCGCCGAACCGAAGCATAAACAGCGTCAAGGCTGATTATCTCGCATATTTTTCTTGCAAAGTTGGGTTGAGCTGGCTAGATTAGCCAGCCAATCTTTTGTATGTCTATGCGTTTCCATTTGAGTATCCTGAAAACGGGCTTTTCGGTATGGGACGCATAATCTAAATAGTAGGAGTGCATAGTGGCCCGTATAGCAGGCATTAACATTCCTGATCAAAAACATACCGTAATCGCGTTAACTTCGATTTACGGTGTCGGCAAGACTCGCTCAAAGGCAATTTGTGCCGCGGCGGGTATCGCTGAAGATGTTAAGATCAGAGAGCTGTCTGAAGAACAAATCGACACGCTGCGTGACGAAGTTGCCAAATTTGTCGTTGAAGGTGATCTGCGCCGTGAAGTGAGTATGAGCATCAAGCGTCTGATGGACCTTGGTTGCTATCGCGGTTTGCGTCATCGTCGTGGTCTGCCAGTGCGCGGTCAGCGTACGAAGACCAACGCACGTACCCGTAAGGGTCCGCGCAAACCGATCAAGAAATAATCGGGGTGATTGAATAATGGCAAAGGCACCAATTCGTGCACGTAAGCGTGTAAGAAAACAAGTCTCTGACGGCGTGGCTCATGTCCATGCTTCTTTCAACAACACTATCGTTACTATTACTGATCGTCAGGGTAACGCATTGGGTTGGGCAACTGCCGGTGGTTCCGGTTTCCGTGGTTCTCGCAAATCGACTCCGTTCGCAGCTCAGGTTGCAGCAGAGCGTTGCGCAGAAGCCGTGAAAGAATACGGTATCAAGAACCTGGAAGTTATGGTTAAGGGACCGGGTCCAGGCCGCGAATCTACCATTCGTGCTCTGAACGCCGCTGGTTTCCGCATCACTAATATTACTGATGTGACTCCGATCCCTCACAACGGTTGTCGTCCGCCGAAAAAACGTCGCGTATAACGCTCGTTTTTAGGAATGTTGGAGAAAGAAAATGGCAAGATATTTGGGTCCTAAGCTCAAGCTGAGCCGTCGCGAGGGCACAGACCTGTTCCTGAAGTCTGGTGTTCGCGCGATCGATACCAAGTGTAAAATTGAACAAGCTCCTGGCCAGCACGGTGCGCGTAAACCGCGTCTGTCTGACTATGGTGTGCAGTTGCGTGAAAAGCAAAAAGTTCGCCGCATGTTCGGTGTTCTGGAGCGTCAGTTCCGTAACTACTATAAAGAAGCAGCTCGTCTGAAAGGCAACACCGGTGAAAACCTGTTGGCTCTGCTGGAAGGTCGTCTTGACAACGTTGTTTACCGTATGGGCTTCGGTGCTACTCGTGCAGAATCACGTCAGCTCGTTAGCCACAAAGCAGTAATGGTAAATGGTCGCGTTGTTAACATCGCTTCTTATCAGGTAACTCCGAATGACGTAGTTAGCATCCGTGAGAAAGCCAAAAAGCAATCTCGCGTGAAGGCCGCTCTGGAGCTGGCTGAACAGCGTGAAAAGCCAACCTGGCTGGAAGTTGATGCTGCTAAGATGGAAGGTGTGTTCAAGCGTAAGCCTGAGCGTACTGATCTGTCTGCGGACATTAACGAACACCTGATCGTCGAGCTTTACTCCAAGTAAAGCTTAGTACCAAAGAGAGGACACAATGCAGGGTTCTGTGACAGAGTTTCTAAAACCGCGCCTGGTAGATATCGAGCAAGTGAGTTCGACGCACGCCAAGGTGACCCTTGAGCCTTTAGAGCGTGGCTTTGGCCATACTCTTGGTAATGCACTGCGCCGTATTCTGCTCTCATCGATGCCGGGTTGCGCGGTGACAGAGGTTGAGATTGATGGTGTACTACACGAGTACAGCACCAAAGAAGGCGTTCAGGAGGATATCCTGGAAATCCTGCTCAACCTGAAAGGGCTGGCGGTGAGAGTTCAAGGTAAAGATGATGTTATTCTTACTCTGAATAAGTCTGGCATTGGCCCTGTGACTGCAGCCGATATCACCCATGATGGTGATGTCGAAATCGTCAAGCCGCAGCATGTGATCTGCCACCTGACCGATGAGAACGCATCTATTAGTATGCGTATCAAAGTTCAGCGCGGTCGCGGTTACGTGCCGGCCTCTGCCCGAATTCATTCGGAAGAAGATGAGCGCCCAATCGGCCGTCTGCTGGTCGACGCCTGCTACAGCCCTGTAGAGCGAATTGCCTACAATGTTGAAGCTGCGCGTGTAGAACAGCGCACCGACCTGGATAAGCTGGTCATCGAAATGGAAACCAACGGCACAATCGATCCTGAAGAGGCGATTCGTCGTGCGGCAACCATTCTGGCTGAACAACTTGAAGCTTTCGTTGATTTACGTGATGTACGTCAGCCAGAAGTTAAAGAAGAGAAACCAGAATTCGATCCGATCCTGCTGCGCCCTGTTGACGATCTGGAATTGACTGTCCGCTCTGCTAACTGCCTTAAGGCAGAAGCTATCCACTATATCGGTGATCTGGTACAGCGTACCGAAGTTGAGCTGCTCAAAACGCCTAACTTGGGTAAAAAATCTCTTACTGAGATTAAAGATGTGCTGGCTTCCCGTGGTTTGTCTCTGGGCATGCGCCTAGAAAACTGGCCACCGGCAAGCATCGCTGACGAGTAACCGGATCACAGGTTAAGGTTTTACTGAGAAGGATAAGGTCATGCGCCATCGTAAGAGTGGTCGTCAACTGAACCGCAACAGCAGCCATCGCCAGGCTATGTTCCGCAATATGGCAGGTTCACTGGTTCGTCATGAGATCATCAAGACGACTCTGCCTAAAGCGAAAGAGCTGCGTCGCGTAGTTGAGCCGCTGATTACTCTTGCCAAGACTGATAGCGTTGCTAATCGTCGTCTGGCATTCGCCCGTACTCGTGATAACGAGATCGTGGCAAAACTGTTTAATGAACTGGGTCCGCGTTTTGCAGCCCGTACTGGTGGTTACACTCGTATTCTTAAGTGTGGCTTCCGTGCAGGTGACAATGCTCCGATGGCTTACATCGAGCTGGTTGATCGCGCCGAGTCTCAAACAGAAGCTGCTGCAGAGTAATCTGTAGTAACATGGAAAAACCGGGCTTGCCCGGTTTTTTTATATCTGTAGTTTCCCTTCATGCATCAATTCATCGTATCTTTATTTCATCTCTAACAAACGCCGACATAAGTTATGTGGTTAATCGACCAGTGGTCAGAACGTCATATTCTTGATGCGCAACGCAATGGGGAGTTTGACTCTCTACGGGGCTCCGGTGCTCCTCTTAAACTCGACGATGATTCATTTATTCCACCAGAGCTTCGAGTAGCCTGGCGTATTTTGAAAAACTCGGGTTGTTTACCTCCGGTACTCCAGCAACGAAAAGATGCCATTGAGCTAAATGAGCTTCTTCATTCAATTGATCGAGAAAATTCAGAGTACCTGGGTATAAGTAAGAAACTGGCATTACTTGAGTTAAAACTGCAACAGGCAGGTATGAGCACCGATTTTCTTCGCGGTGAATATGCCGACAAATTACTTCATAAAATTGATGAGGAATGAATGATCATGTTTCGCATTGGAGAGTTGGCCAGACTGGCGGATGTAACTCCTGACACCATACGTTACTATGAAAAACAGCAAATGATGGATCATGAAGTCAGAACTGAAGGTGGTTTTCGGCTTTATAGTGAAAGTGATTTGCAGCGTCTGAAGTTCATTCGTTACGCCAAGCAATTAGGTTTTACACTGGAAACTATCCGCGAGTTGTTGTCGATCCGAATTGATCCTGAACATCACACGTGTCAGGAGTCAAAGAGCATCGTGCAGTCGAGGCTTGTAGAAGTAGAGTCTAAAATAAAAGAACTTCAGCATATGCGACGATCGTTGCAGAGACTCAATGATGCTTGTTGTGGAAGTGCTCACAGCACTGCATATTGTTCAATTCTTGAGGCCCTTGAACAAGGTGCAAGTCGGAGAAAAGAATAAATTGCGATTCAGCAAATACGAGCATACACTTGCGCCGTTATTTTAAACAATCTGGAGTTTGTATGAGTAAATATCAGCATAAGAAAGGGGTCATCAAAGATAATGCCATTGAGGCTTTGTTACATGACCCGCTGTTTCGTCAGCGAGTTGAGCAGAATAAGAAAGGGAAGGGAAGCTATCAGCGTACTGTTAAGCATGGTAAAAAAGGTAACTGGGAGGCCAGTGGCAAACAAGCAAATTGCTTTTTTACCACTGGCCTTCCTCGTTTAATTAGCGCAATTAAACTCGCTCGTTCTGTTGTTTTAGCAGGTCGCGGATTTCGCTAAGTAATACTTCTTCTTTAGTTGGTGCCGCTGGCGCTGCAGGTTCTTCTATTTTTTTGCGGTTCAATTGATTCATTCCTTTGATTGCCAGGAAAATTGCGAAAGCAACAATCACGAAATCAAAGATATTTTGAATAAAGATACCGTAATGCATAACCACTGCTGGAATATCACCAGCCGCAGGTCGTAGAATTAAGGCGAATTGCTTAAAATCAACGCCCCCAATCAGCAATCCAAGTGGCGGCATAATAATATCCGCAACCAATGATGAAACAATTTTCCCGAATGCTGCCCCAATAATCACACCCACTGCCAAATCTACAACGTTCCCACGCATAGCAAATTCGCGGAATTCTTTTAACATGCTCATTTTTCTCTCCTTGTACTGGCTGACGTTAATAAGTTTAACAAATGATAACCCGATTGCCATTACATTATGGTAATAAGATTTTGATGCTAATTCCTTAATAACATGGTGGTTTTTAGAATTGTTGGAATAGCTTGGCGGAGAAATTCCCCGCCAAATAGTATTACAAGAAGAATGGGCTTGGTTGGAACAATCTTTCTACATCGCTGACAAATTTCTTATCTGTCAGGAACATAATTACATGGTCGCCTTGTTCAATACGCAAATTGTCATTAGCGATCATGACGTCATTACCACGTACAACTGCGCCAATAATTGTTCCTGGTGGAAGTTTTATTTCATCAATTGAACGACCGACAACTCGTGAAGTACTTTCATCACCATGAGCAACGGCTTCAATCGCTTCAGCTACACCTCGACGCAGAGAGGAAACACCGACGATATCGGCTTTACGCACGTGCCCGAGCAAAGCCGAAATGGTGGCTTGTTGTGGTGAAATAGCAATATCAATCACGCTACCTTGAACCAGGTCAACGTAGGCTTTGCGCTGGATAAGCACCATAACTTTCTTGGCACCCATACGCTTCGCTAGCATCGCGGACATAATATTTGCTTCATCGTCGTTAGTGACGGCAATAAACAAATCGACTTGTTCAATATGTTCTTCGGCTAATAATTCCTGATCTGAGGCATCACCATAGAAAACAATAGTGTTTTGCAACATTTCAGCCAGTTCGGCCGCGCGTTGCGAATCACGCTCAATGAGTTTAACGCTGTAGTCTTTTTCAAGACGTTGCGCGAGACCCGCCCCAATATTCCCTCCACCGACCAGCATGATACGTTTATAGGGTTTCTCGAGCCGTTGTAATTCACTCATTACCGCTCGAATATGCTGAGAAGCGGCAATGAAAAATACTTCGTCCCCGGCTTCAACAATAGTTGAACCTTGCGGACGAATTGGCCTGTCGTGTCGGAAAATAGCAGCAACGCGAGTTTCAATATGCGGCATATGCTCACGCATAGTAGAAAGTGCATTGCCCACTAACGGGCCGCCATAATAGGCTTTCACCACTGCAAGGCTAACTTTCCCCTCGGCAAAATTAACAACCTGTAGTGCACCAGGATACTCAATAAGGCGATAAATATTGTCGATAACTAGCTGTTCAGGTGCGATTAGGTGGTCAATTGGCACCGCTTCGGCGTTAAATAAGCGCTCGGCATCCCTCACATAATCTGGAGCACGGATACGCGCAATACGATTTGGAGTATTAAAAAGCGAATACGCTACCTGGCAGGCAATCATATTCGTTTCGTCCGAACTGGTTACTGCGACCAGCATATCGGCATCATCTGCGCCGGCTTCACGCAAAACGCGTGGATGCGAGCCATGCCCCTGCACAACGCGTAAATCAAACTTATCTTGCAAGCTGCGCAGACGATCTTGATTGGTATCAACAACAGTAATGTCGTTGTTTTCACCTACCAGGTTTTCTGCCAGTGTGCCGCCGACCTGGCCCGCACCGAGAATGATTATTTTCATTTTTTATAGCTTCATTGGTGATGAAACCTAAGACTCAGCAAACCTGAATCAGCTTTTAATTAGCTTAGCGTAAAAGAAGCCATCACCATCTTCCGGAGAAGGGAGATTCTGGATCCCTGGTTTTTCAGGCGTACCGGTTTCAACCAGTTGTGCTTCCGGATGCTGTGCCAGGAAAGCCGCTACCTGTTGCCAGTTTTCTTCTGGCAGGATAGAGCAGGTAGCATAAACCAGTGTGCCACCCGATTTTAGTCTTGGCCAAATAGCCTCAAGAATCTCTTTCTGCAACTCAGCTAATTCAGCAATGTCCCTGTCACGGCGCAACCACTTGATATCTGGATGGCGGCGAATAACACCGGTAGCTGAGCAAGGAGCATCAAGCAGAATACGGTCAAATTGTTGGTTGCCGCACCATTGTTCAGGAAATCGTCCATCACCAGATTTCACATCTGCTGTCATACCCAGGCGCTGAAGGTTTTCGTGTACACGTTTCAGACGTTGTTCATCAATGTCGACCGCCATCACATGCGCTTTAGGGGCTGCTTCCAAAATATGAGTCGTCTTGCCGCCAGGTGCTGCACATAAATCAAGGATCATCTCACCATTTTGCGGATCAAGTAGATCTACCGAACCTTGTGCTGAAGCATCCTGAACGGTAACCCACCCTTGTTCAAAACCAGGTAAGGTATGAACAGGTGCTGGCGTTTCCAGGCGTACCGCATCGCGATACTGAGGATGAATATGACCTTCCAGTTCGCTTTCAGCCAGTAACGCCATCCATTCTTCACGAGTATGGTGTTGGCGATTAACACGCAGCCACATTGGTGGGCGCTGATTATTCGCATCAACTATGGATTGCCATTGATTTGGATAGGATTTTTTCAAACGTTGCAGTAGCCATGTTGGATGCAGGAAACGGCTCTCGTGTTTAGAGGCTTCTACCATCAGTTCTTCTTGCTGACGCTGGAACTGGCGCAGAACGCCATTAATTAAACCTTTGAGCGATTGACGTTTAATTGCAACCGCACCTTCAACGGTTTCTGCAAGAGCGGCATGGGCAGGAATTCTGGTATAAAGCAGCTGATAAAAACCCACCATAATTAAATAGTGAATGGTGCGTTGCTTACCGGTCATTGGGCGGGACATCAACTTGCTGACCAGCCATTCGAGTTGCGGCAAAGTGCGCAATACACCAAAACAGAGCTCTTGAAGCAATGCTTTATCTTTATCAGAAACTTTGTGTTGCGCCGCAGGCAGCACATTACTGAGTGATTGACCTTTTTCCACAACTTGTTCAATCGTCTGTGCGGCCATACTGCGAAGATTTAGTGTTTTTTTCATAACCACGCTCTGGTTTTCCGGCGCTTAAAAACAAAAATGCCCAGGTGTTTGGCCTGGGCGCAAAGAATTTCTTTTATCAGGCGAGAAGTGCACCTGGCTTAAACCATTCGCTGCGAGAGTTCAGGAGATCCTGAGCAGTCATTGCTTTCTTTCCTGCTGGTTGAAGGGATTCCAGATTTAAAATCCCTTCGCCGGTTGCCACCTGAATACCCTGTTTATTGGTTTCAATGATGGTTCCAGGCGCTGCGTCAGTGAGTTGATTGATTACTGATGCTTGCCAGATTTTGACTGGTTGGCCGTCAATTTCCAGCCAACTCATTGGCCATGGGTTAAAGGCGCGGATGCAACGCTCAAGTTGTGCAGCAGATAGCGACCAGTCGATACGAGCCTCTTCCTTGCTGAGTTTCTCCGCGTACGTGACCAATTCCTCGCTCTGAACTTCTGGTGTTGCAAGCCCTGTAGCCAGTTGGTTTAACGTTTCCAGTAACCCTTGTGGCCCAAGATTTGCCAGCTTATCGTAGAGTGTTGCGCTGGTATCAGTGGCTTCAATTGGGCAGGAGAGTTTCACCAGCATATCGCCAGTATCCAGACCCACGTCCATTTGCATAATGGTCACGCCAGTTTCGGCATCACCAGCCCATAACGACCGCTGGATAGGTGCCGCACCACGCCAGCGTGGCAGCAGCGAGCCATGAACATTAATACAGCCCAGGCGTGGCATATCCAGAACTGCTTTTGGCAGAATCAGGCCGTAAGCTACAACCACCATGACATCGGCGTTCAAGCTGGAAACCAGTTCCTGATTTTCGGCCGGACGTAAAGAGGCGGGTTGAAAAACAGGGATATTCTTTTCAGTCGCCAGTACTTTTACAGGGCTCGGCATCAGCTTTTTGCCACGCCCAGCGGGCCTGTCGGGTTGTGTAAATACGCCAACAACCTGGTGCTGAGAAGACAACAGCGCGTCAAGATGACGCGCTGCAAAGTCAGGGGTACCGGCGAAAATAATACGCAGTGAATCAGACACATTATTCCCTTTTGTGATGGATTAGGCGCTCTTATTCAGACGAGCCATTTTTTCCAGTTTCTGACGAATACGCTGACGTTTCAACGGTGAAAGGTAATCGACAAACAGTTTGCCAACCAGATGGTCCATTTCGTGCTGAATACAAATAGCAAGCAGGCCATCGGCTTCTAGTTCATACGGCTGACCTTCACGGTCCAGTGCACGGATTTTGACTCGTTCGGCACGAGGCACTAACGCACGTTGTTCTGGAATAGAGAGGCAACCCTCTTCGATGCCGGTTTCACCGCTTTTTTCCAGCAGCTCTGGATTGATTAAAACCAGGCGCTCGTCGCGGTTTTCAGAAACATCAATCACAATAATTCGTTGGTGGATATCCACCTGTGTTGCTGCAAGGCCAATACCTTCTTCAGCGTACATTGTCTCGAACATGTCATCGACAATCTGCTGAATCTCCGCATTCACCTCTTTGACCGGAGTCGCCACAGTGCGAAGGCGCTCGTCCGGGAAATGTAATACCTGCAAAACTGACATAAATATCCAGAGCTGTGTTCAATTGATAGAAAGATTATTACCTCTATTCTAGACATTTCCCGGCCTGATTGACAGCATCAGTGACCAATCGCAAGGATTGCTTTTATAGCTTATGGCAGGAGGATGAGATGCCACCAAAAGAGATCTGGTTACGTCTGATGGCGGTTCAAAGCCTGAGTGGCGATAAGCTATTAAAAATTGCCCATTTCTTGTTGAAGGAGCCTGAGTGTTCGGTTGTTTCTCTGACGAGAGCAGGCTTATCTACCCAGCAGATTTCTCATTTTCTGGAATTTAGTGGCAAAGAACTGGAAGAGTCATTGGACTGGCTTGAAGTACCTGATCATCATCTTCTCACGGCCGACTGTGAGCATTATCCAGCTCAGTTGCGTGCAATAGATTGCTACCCTGCAGCTTTATTTGTCAGGGGGGATATTGAGCTTCTTTCCAGTAACCAACTCGCCGTAGTGGGTAATCGCAATATTTCCCAATATGGCGAGCGGTGGTGCCGGATGTTTTGCGAACCATTAGCTACTGCCGGGTTAACGATAACCAGTGGTTTGGCTCTGGGTATTGACGCGGTGGCGCACCGCGCGGCAATAAACGTTCACGGGAAAACCATCGCGGTGTTGGGGAATGGGCTGGCTGGAGTTTACCCCAGGCGCCATAAGCAATTGGCCGAACAAATAATTGCGGAAGGAGGGGCGATTATCTCTGAATTTCCTCTAACGACCTCTCCCTATCCGGGCAATTTCCCGCGCAGAAATCGCATCATCAGTGGGCTGAGTCGTGCGGTATTTGTTGTCGAAGCCAGTGAGCGCAGTGGATCGCTGGTCACGGCCCGTTATGCACTCGAGCAAGGCAGGGAACTGTTTGCGTTACCGGGCGCAGTGGGTAGCCCCGGCAGTGAAGGGCCACACTGGTTGATTAAGCAAGGCGCTACACTGGTAAGCCATCCTTCGGACATACTCGAGCACCTGGAAAACGAACTGCAATGGCTTCCTTCACCTCACAAAGCATTAATATATTCATACAATGAGGGGGATCGCACATTGCCATTTCCTGAGCTGTTGGCTAACGTAGGAGATGAGGTTACACCTGTTGACGTCGTCGCTGAACGTGCCGGCCAACCTGTGCCAGAGACGGTAGCCCAGCTACTCGAACTGGAGTTAGCAGGATGGATCGCAGCTGTACCCGGCGGCTATGTCCGATTGAGGAGGGCATGCCATGTTCGACGTACTAATGTACTTATTTGAAACCTACATCCACAACGAAGTGGAAATGCGAGTTGATCAAGATAAATTGACACGTGATCTCGCCGACGCCGGTTTTGATCATGAAGACATTTATAACGCTCTTGTATGGCTTGAAAAACTGGCGGACTATCAGGAAGGTCTGACTGAACCCATGCAACTGGCCGCTGACCCACTTTCAATGCGTATGTATACCGCAGAGGAATGCCAGCGACTTGATGCAACTTGTCGGGGGTTTTTACTGTTCCTTGAACAGATTCAGGTGCTGAACCTCGAAACCCGTGAAATGGTCATTGAGCGAGTATTAGCATTAGACACCGCCGAGTTCGAGCTGGAAGATTTAAAGTGGGTGGTGCTGATGGTGCTGTTCAATATTCCGGGTTGCGAAAACGCTTACCAACAAATGGAAGAATTACTCTTCGAAGTAAATGAAGGTATGCTGCACTAAATTAAAGTCGCAGCATGAGATGTTATGACCAAATCAGCACTGTTCACTGTGCCTAAAAATGAACCCTGCCCTCAATGTGGGGCAGGGTTAGTCATTCGTTCCGGTAAACACGGCCCTTTTCTTGGCTGCTCCCATTATCCGGAATGCGATTATGTACGCCCGCTAAAAAGCCAGGCTGATGGCCACGTAGTTAAAGTGCTTGAAGGTCAGCTTTGCCCTGTATGCCAGAAAAACCTTGTGTTGCGGCAGGGGCGTTTTGGCATGTTTATCGGTTGTAGTGATTATCCAACGTGTGAACACTCGGAAGTCATCGACAAGCCTGATGAAACAGCAATCAGCTGCCCTCAATGCCAGCAAGGGAAATTAGTCCAGCGACGCTCTCGATTCGGCAAAACCTTTTGGTCGTGCGACTGCTATCCAACATGCCAGTTTGTTATAAATAGCAAACCGATGGCTGGTGAATGCACTGCATGTCACTATCCTTTACTTATCGAAAAGAAAACGGCGCAGGGGCTAAAGCAATTCTGTGCCAGTAAACAATGTGGAAAGCCGGTAACGGCGGAATAAAAGCTTGTGAAGACAAACCTGCAATCAGAGCAACTCGTAGAGATCGTTGCCGCCCTAAAACAACAACAAGTCATCGCTTATCCAACCGAAGCTGTCTTTGGTGTCGGTTGTGATCCCGACAGCGAAGTGGCCGTCATGCGTTTGCTTGAACTAAAACATCGCCCCGTCGACAAAGGTCTGATTCTGATCGCTGCGAATTTCGAGCAGCTTCTTCCTTATATAGATAGTGCAACCCTGACTCAAATGCAGCGAGATGCAGTATTTTCCTGCTGGCCGGGGCCTGTGACCTTTGTCTTTCCTGCACTGCCATCCACACCGCGCTGGCTAACAGGCCGATTTGAGTCTTTAGCGGTGAGGGTGACTGACCACCCATTGGTTCGTGAGCTGTGTTTGGCTTATGGCAAACCTTTGGTGTCTACCAGTGCCAATCTGTCCGGGCTGCCGCCTTGCCGTACTGCCGATGAAGTCTTGCTGCAATTTGGCGATGATTTCCCGGTGCTACGTGGCGATACCGGTGGCAGACAGAATCCTTCTGAAATCCGTGACGCTTTGACCGGCGAACTTTTCCGCCAGGGGTAAATAATGGAAACCTTCGCCGTTTTTGGTAATCCCATTCAGCACAGCAAATCTCCGCAAATTCATCAGATGTTTGCTGAGCAATTACAAATTGAGCATCCCTATGGCCGCGTGCTTGCGCCTGTTGATGCTTTTATTGAAACACTTGAGCACTTTTTCCTGGCGGGCGGTAAAGGAATCAACATTACGGTCCCTTTCAAAGAGCAGGCATTCGCCCGGGCCGATGAGCTAACAGAACGCGCTGCGTTAGCTGGCGCGGTAAATACCCTCAAGCGCCTGGAAGATGGTCGTCTGTTAGGCGATAACACCGATGGGATTGGGTTATTAACCGATCTCGAACGCTTATCGCTTATAGAACCGGGCCGACGTGTTTTGCTGCTTGGCGCTGGTGGCGCGGCAAGAGGCGTACTATTGCCGCTGCTCTCGCTTGATTGCGCAGTGACGATCACCAATCGCACCTTTTCACGGGCCCAGGAACTCGCACAATTGTTTAACCATATGGGCAGCATCCAGTCTTTAGAACAATCTGAACTGGAGGGGCATCAATTTGATCTCATCATTAATGCGACTTCCAGTGGTATTGCCGGTGACATTCCTGCTATTCCAGCATCGTTGCTTTCGCACAATGTTCATTGCTACGACATGTTCTACCAAAAGGGCGAAACCCCCTTCTTGCATTGGTGTAAACAGCACGGCGTTCAACATTATGCAGATGGTTTGGGGATGCTGGTGGGGCAGGCTGCGCATGCCTTTTTCTTGTGGCACGGTGTGTTACCTGAAATCGCCCCAGTTATAGAGAAGCTAAAGCAGGAAATGGCGCAGTGAACCAGGCGATCCAATTTCCCGACCGTGAACAATGGGACGATCAACTTCAGGCGATCTGTTTCCCTGCATTAGTAAATGGTTTTCAGGTGATGTGTGGGATTACCGGGGAAATTATCGCCAGCCGTTATGGTGGCGATAATAAAGAATCATGGCTCGAGCTTTTTCGGCAAAACCGCTGGGATCTGGAAGATGAAGCTGAGGAGCTAATTGCCGCAGGTGAGGAGGACAATCAAGGATGCGTCTGGCTTTCCTGAGCGAGATACTCATCTTTCCAGCGAACGTAGTTATTGGCTGAGTATTTTAAGCCTTCGAGTTCTTCAGATTTTAAAGGACGGATCTGTTTTACCGGGCTGCCCAAGTAGAGGTAACCACTTTCAAGACGCTTATTCTGCGGTACCAAACTTCCCGCACCGATCATGACATCATCTTCTATTACTACACCATCAAGCAAAATCGATCCCATCCCCACAAGCACGCGGTTTCCGATCGTGCAGCCGTGCAGCATAACCTTATGCCCAACAGTCACATCTTCCCCAACAACAAGCGGATTACCTTCCGGGTTATAAGAAGACTTATGCGTGACATGTAACACACTACCGTCTTGAATATTGCTACGTGCGCCAATAGCCACATAGTTTACGTCGCCGCGAATAGCGACTAATGGCCAAATGCTCACATCATCGGCAAGGCGCACATCACCAATGACAACACTTGAGCTATCAAGCATCACGCGCTGGCCTATTTCAGGATAAGTTTTTTGGAAAGGTCGTAATACTGCGGACATAAATACCTCTGACAGTTCTCTTTATAGATAGACTGTGGCTGCTTTCTTAGCCTATGGCAAGGAGGTAAAGCATCAAAAACAGGGCAGATCGAACACGATCACAGCGAAAAGGGCGAAAACTAATCAGTCGGAAGAAAAGATCGAAAAAAGAGTTGTGCAATAAAAAGAGATCCCTATAATGCGCCTCCATCGACACGGAACATGTGAACAACATCACAGAGTAACGGCGGCGATGAGAGTCAAATATCCTGAAATTAAGGGTTGACTCTGAAAGAGGAAAGCGTAATATACGCCACC